>NZ_JBLBUE010000150.1:0-8327 GCF_047290655.1 Alteromonas sp. AMM-1
ACAACAACAAAATAAAATCATTATTAAAACAATAATAAAGGGAACAATATGGCGATTCGCGGTGAGTTTTCTTCTCGTATCGGGTTTATCCTGGCGGCAGCGGGATCAGCAGTGGGACTGGGAAACATCTGGGGGTTTCCAACCCAGGTAGCCAGTAATGGTGGTGCGGCATTTGTGCTTGTGTATTTGCTATTAGCATTTGCCCTGGCATATCCGGTATTAATGGCAGAGTTAATCATTGGGCGTGCCCACCGGGCGAACATGGTGGATTCGCTGGGTAAAATCACTTCCAATCCACTGGGCAGATTAACCGGCCTGTGGGGCTGTGTTACCGTGTCATTGATTCTGGCATTCTATGCCATTGTAGGCGGTTGGATGATTGCCTATTTAGGCGAATCCTTGTCCCGTCCGGTTATGCCTCAGGCACTAAGCGACTGGTTTATTAGTTATTCACTGAGCAGTAACCTGGTGTTCTGCGCGCTGTTTCTGGGTCTCACCTCTTACATTGTGCTGGGTGGCGTAAAGGCCGGTATCGAACGCTGGTCTGTTCGTTTAATGCCTACTCTGTTCATCCTCATGATAGTGCTGATTGTGTATGTAAGCTTCCAGCCTGGAGCGAGTGAAGGCTGGGCCGCTTATCTGGTGCCCGATTTCTCACTGGTGCTCAATCCTGATTTATTAATTGATGCAATGGGCCAGGCATTTTTCTCAATGTCACTTGGTGTAGGAACCATGCTGGTTTATGGCTCCTACATGAGTAAAAATGAAGATCTGCCCAGCATTGGTGCGGCTGTAGCACTGGTAGACATTGGCGTTGCGATTATTGCTGGTATGCTGATCATTCCAGCCATGTACGTGGCACTGAACAATGGTGTGCAAATATTTTCAGACAGTGGAGAGTTAATCGCCGGTGATCAACTGATTTTTACCGTTCTGCCCGCACTGTTTAAAACCATTGGGCCAATTGGGATTGTAGTTTCAGTTGTGTTTTTTGCGCTCATGGTGATTGCTGCACTCACCAGTTCCATTTCAATGCTTGAAGTGCCGGTAGCGTACTTGTCTGAAAGTCGCAATATGCCGCGCAAGCGTGCAGTGTGGCTGGTTACCGCTGCTATTTTTGTGCTCAGCACCGTCATTATTATACATTTCTCTGTATTGTTCGGATTTGTAATCGACCTGACAACCAAATACAGCCAGCCATTACTCGGCTTTGCTTTGTGTATCTTTGCGGGCTGGGTTTGGAAGCGCAATGAAATATTAGATGAGCTTAAAGCGAGCGCGCCTGATATGGAACAGCGTTTATTTTGGAAGATTTGGCCCTGGTATGTGAAATTTGTGTGTCCGGTTGTCATTCTTGTGATGTTTTATCGGTCAGTGATGTAAGGAATAGTCATGACGTCTCAACAAGAAATTAAACAACCCAGTTTGCTTGATGCCCTTATCCCCATTGTTGCCCTTGTGCTGATGATGGGCACAGCGGTATTTTTGTTTGCCGATAATTCGTCATTCGGTCCTAACCAGATAGCACTGCTAATCGGAACGGGGCTGGCTGCTATTATTGGAATGAAAAATGGTCATCGCTGGGCTGATATTGAAGCAGGGATTATTCAGGGGATCTCGGTATCGCTGGGGGCCTGCCTAATTTTGTTAGTGGTAGGGTCGTTAATTGGTACCTGGATGCTGGCCGGTACTGTCCCTACGCTAATCTACTATGGTTTAGAACTGCTTAACCCTTCAATGTTTTATGCAGCAAGCTGCCTAATATGTGCCGTGGTAGCCATGAGTATAGGCAGTTCCTGGACGACTGCAGCAACCGTAGGTGTGGCCCTGATGGGCGTAGCGGCAGGCATGGATATGTCGGCGGCAATCACTGCAGGTGCAGTGGTATCGGGCGCTTATTTTGGCGATAAAATTTCTCCATTATCTGAAACCACCAATCTGGCACCGGCTGTGGCTGGTGTGGATTTGTTTGACCATATTCGCTACATGCTGTGGACTACTATTCCCAGTTTTGTACTGGCACTACTGCTGTTTGTCATTTTAGGTTTCAGTGCCTCTACAGACCAGTCGGCAGCTAAGATCCACGAAATGCAACAATTGCTGGACAATACATTTAATTTGAATTTGTTGATGCTGGTGCCGTTGGTTGTGCTACTTACCCTTGCTGTACGCAAAATGCCTGCTTTTCCTGCCGTAGCGATTGGCGCGTTATTGGGTGGTGCCTGGGCCATTATTTTCCAGGGCGACGTCATTTTGGGTATGAAAGACGGCGCGGACTCTAATGTGGTTGGCACGGTAAAAGTAGTATGGACGGCATTATTTGACGGCGTGAGTTTTGACACCGGCGATACCACACTGGACAGCTTGTTAAGCCGTGGTGGTATGTCATCTATGCTCAATACCATCTGGCTGATTATTTGTGCTATGTCTTTTGGTGCCGTTTTGGAACGGGTAGGGCTGTTGAACCGCGCTGTGAGCGCTATATTGCATGGCGCCAAAACCGCTGGCGCTATGGTTACCCGCACCATTCTTACCTGTATTGGCACCAATTTGATCACAGCTGATCAATATATGGCGATTGTTATGCCGGGTCGTATGTATAAACAGGAATTTGAAAAGCGCGGTTTGAATCAGCTTAATTTATCGCGCAGCCTGGAAGACGGCGGTACGCTTACATCACCATTGATCCCATGGAATACTTGTGGTGCATACATGCACGGGGTATTAATGGTGCATCCGTTTGAGTACATTTTTTATGCGTTTTTCAACGTTATTAACCCGTTCCTGGCGATGATATATGCTTATCTTGGCATAAAAATCCTGCGTATCACGCCGCCAGAAATCGTGGTTGAATCATCATCTACAAAGTAAACCAGCAAAGGAGAGTGTATGACATTAATGGCTAAACGCCGTGCCGATTATCGCGCGCCGGCATTCACAATCAGCGATATTGATTTGAATGTGACCTTACATCCAACGGCTACGCGTGTGATCAGCAACCTCCAGGTAACGCGACAAGGTAAGCACAGTGAGCCTTTGCAACTGGACGGTGAGCATTTAACGTTAGTGTCAGTAAGTCTCAATGGACAAGAATTTACCCATTTCACTCAAACCGAAGTGGGTTTATTACTGGAAGATGTGCCTGATAGCTTCTCATTAACCATTGAAACCGAAATTAATCCCGAAGCAAATAAAGCACTTGAAGGTTTGTATTTATCGAACGGGGTGTATTGTACACAATGCGAAGCGGAAGGATTTCGCAAAATTACCTATTATCTCGACCGACCCGATGTGCTGGCACGGTTTACCTGTACCGTAACAGGAGATAAAGCGTCACTGCCCACCTTGCTGGCAAATGGCAATCCTGTTGCCCGGGGCGACAATGACGATGGTACACATTGGGTAACCTGGCAGGATCCTTTTCCGAAACCAGCCTATTTGTTTGCACTGGTCGCCGGTAGTTTTGATCAGTTGACTGATACGTTTACCACTGCCAGTGGTAAGGCCGTTGCACTGGAATTATACGTTGATAAAGGTAAGCGTGAACGAGGTGTGTTCGCCCTGGAAGCCTTAAAGCGATCAATGCGCTGGGACGAACAGGTGTTTGGTCTTGAATACGACCTGGATATCTACATGATTGTGGCGGTAGATTTCTTTAACATGGGCGCTATGGAGAACAAAGGCCTGAACGTGTTCAACAGCAAATTTGTGCTGGCCGATCAGGAAAGTGCTACCGATGAAGATTTTTTCAATGTGGAGTCGGTGATTGCACACGAATACTTCCACAACTGGACGGGTAATCGGGTAACCTGTCGCGATTGGTTCCAGTTAAGCCTGAAAGAAGGTTTAACGGTATTTCGCGATCAACAATTCAGTTCTGATATGAGTTCACCGCTAAGCAACCGCATTAAGCAGGTGCGGGTAATGCGTGAACATCAGTTTGCTGAAGATGCCAGCGCAATGAGCCACCCTATACGGCCCGACGAAGTTATTGAGATGAATAACTTTTACACCGTGACTGTGTACGACAAAGGCGCTGAAGTTATCCGAATGATGCATACGTTGTTAGGACAAGACGGTTTTCGAGCCGGGATGGACGAATATTTTCGACGTCATGATGGACAGGCGGTGACGTGCGATGATTTTGTGTCTGCGATGCAGTCTGCAACCAGCATCGACCTCACCCATTTTTCATTGTGGTATAGCCAGTCTGGTACACCGGTTGTTTCGGTTAAACGCGAAACAACCGATTCGGTGACAAAGCTGATAATCAGCCAGACAACACCAGCCACTGCCGGTCAGCCGGTTAAACAACCTCTGTTTATCCCGTTACAGGTTGAATTTATTAATGAACGGGGTGAGCACGTTTCCCCTGATACCCCAATGTATCGTGATAATCTGTGTATTTTAGATCAACCAGACATTGCTCTTAGCTTTACAGGAAAAGGCAACACTATTACACCAGTGGTGTTAGGTAACTTTTCGGCGCCTGTAAAATTGCAATCGGATTTAACGCCAGATGAATATTTGCACGCTTTTCGATTTGCTAAAGACGCATTTTCCCGATGGGATGCGATACAGCAATTATATAATTGGGCTATTGAACAATATTACACGGGTCAGTCGCAACGTGTTTCACCCGCGTTGTGGCAAGGCTTGGTTGCCGCGGTAAAAGCAGAGCAACACAATCCTGAATTGCTGGCTGAGTGCCTGGTTGTGCCCAGTTTTGAAGCACTGATCCAAAGCCGCACTAATATTGATGTACATGCACTTTACAAAGCGCGTGAAGCGTTTGTAACTGATTTGTCTGATACATTGGCATGTATGCTCGATGCGATTTACCAACAAAACCAAACCGGTAGCTACACATATACCGTTGGACAAGTCAGTGCGCGTCGTTGTAAGAACACGGTTCTGGCTTTGTTAGCTCGTCAAAACGATACGTCAGCCATTATTCGTAAGCAGTTTGAACAGTCTGACAATATGTCAGATTCGCTGGGGGCATTAAAAGCAGCGCAAATTCATAACTTAGCCTTGTTCAGTGAACTTATGCAGCAGTTTGAACAGCGTTGGCACAATGACCCACTGGTACTCGATAAGTGGTTTGGTTTACACGCAACATGTGCGCGCGCTGACATTTTGGCGCAGCTTACCCTGTTGCGCCAGCACCCACAGTTTAGTCAGCAAAACCCGAATCGGGTAAGGGCAGTGGTTGGCAGTTTTGCTTTTTATAACACAACAGGCTTTCATGCCGACGACAGCTCGGGTTACCGGTTTTTAACCGACTACCTGCTGGAGCTGGATAAGTCCAATCCGCAAGTGGCATCGAGATTAGTGACCCCGCTGACGCAATGGCAGCATTTTGAATCAGGCCGCCAGGCATTGATGAAAGGGCAGTTATCCCGACTGCTGAATCATGCTGGACTGAGTAACGATCTTTACGAGAAGGTTAGCAAGGCATTGAGCTTTGGCAACAATGACTAACACCGACAAAGTGTACTTTTTCACGCTTAACGAATCCTATTCAAATTGCCAGGCCCTATACAGTGGCCTGGTTCCTCACGCCTTGTTACAGGCCGAGAACGGTATTCGGGTTCAGGTACCGGCAGGGCGGTTAAGACGCTTCATAGATAGCCGTGGTTTATGCGGTAGATTCAGGTTAATTATAACCCCTGAAAATAAAATTAAATCTTTTGAGCGCATTCGCTAGCTTTGTACTATAACTATCAATCAGTTATTCCATTAAATTCGGTTTACACTCAGGACTTTCAGTAGCGTCAATAAAAGATGTTTACGGCATTTTTTCAACTGGTACGATTAGTTCTTGCTATCCGTGAGAAATGATGTAATCATTTTGTTAAATAAACCGATGTGTGTCGTTTTATCAGCAGCTTACTGCTGAATCAGGAGTATAAAAATTATGATAACCAGGCCTAGCGCATTCAAAAAATCGCCTATCGCAGCCGGACTACTTGCATTATTCGGAGCGGCTTCGCTTCCTGCAAGTGCTGCGTCATGGGATGTAGGTGATGTTTCGATATCACTCGACTCAAACTTTACTTTAGCTACCAGTATCCGCATGGAAGACCGCGACTACAAACTGATTGGTAACAGCAACCATCCTCAGTTTAATTGGTCTGGTTACAATGCGGCTACGAATGTTATTTATCCCAGCGGTGATGTATGGGCCCTGGCGGATGGAAGCTATTCAAGCAACGGTGATTTGGGTGATTTAGCGCACGATCCCGGCGAAGCGTTTTCAACGCAGATTTCCGGTAACCACGAATTGGATATTCGCTACGACAACATTGGTTTCTTTGCGCGCGGATTCTGGTTCTACGATTTCGAACAAATGGATCACGATCGTCCATGGAGCAACCCCATCACCAATCAGAAAACAGAATTGTGTGATGATCCCGAAGCCAAAAAGCTGCTTTGCTCTGATGTGCGTTTACTTGACGCCTTCTTCTATGGCGACTGGTGGGTTGGCGAAAAGCCATTAACCGTTCGCGTAGGTCAACAAGTTATCAGCTGGGGTGAGAGCACCTTCATCCAACACGGTATCAACACTACCAACCCAGTAGACGTAACGCGCGCCCGTACACCTGGTGCAGAGTTAAAAGAAGTATTTATTCCGGTAGGCATGGTATACGCGTCGCTGGGTCTTACCGATACGCTGAGTATTTCTGGTTACTACCAGTACGAATGGGAGCGTAGCTGGTTACCTGTGGCAGGTAGCTACTTTGCAACCAACGACTTCGCGGCAGAAGGCGGTCAGGCGAATAACATTCAGTTAGGTTTTACCGGTAACCCGGATATCGACCTTGATTTCCTGTTGGCGTCGTTAAATGGTTTAGGCGATGCACTGCGTGCAGGTGCCAATGCATCTCAAATCAGTCAGGCCTATCCGGCGTATCCTACTAAGGTTGCAATTCGCGGATACAGCGATCAGGCACACGTCGATGCCGATGACCAGGGTCAGTATGGTATTCGCGTAACCTATTTCGCCGAAGCACTGAATGAAACTGAACTGAGTTTCTATCACATTAATTATCACAGTCAGCGTCCACTGATTTCGGGTGAAACGTCTAACTTTACTGCGGCGGGCATTGGTGCAGATCTGGCGTTTTTGGCCACCAACAACATTACCCGTAACAACATCACTGAGTTGCAGGCGTTTACAGAAGCTAAGTTCTACTATCCGGAAGACATCAAGTTATACGGTATGAGCTTTAACACCAACATCGGTACCACTGCACTGGCAGGTGAATTTGCTTACCGTGTGGATGAGCCACTGCAAATCGACGACGTAGAATTGCTCTACATGGGTATGCCAGAACAGCTGGCTAATGCGGGTTTACGCCCGGATTTAGCGGGTATTTCCCAGTTAAATAACATTGGTCGTGCCGTGGGCCCAGGTGAAACAGCCGAAGGTTTTGTGTTCTCAGATACCTGGCAGGCACAGTTTACCTTGTCACACGTATTTGGCCCGGCGTTTGGTACTGATAACTTCGTTCTGTTAGGTGAAGCGGGTTATGTAAACATTGTGGATTTCCCGGATCCATCGGTAGTGCGTTTAAATGCACCGGGTACTGCCCGTACACCATCACTGGAGCCAACCGAAACCGGCAATCCGCGTACAGGTTTACACACTGGTTTGTCTAACGGTCCGGAAACCAACCCATTTGCTACTGACGATGCATGGGGTTACCGCATTCTGGCCGTGGCTGATTTCAACAACATTTTCGCAGGTGTGAATTTGCGTACACGTGCAACCTTCTCACACGATGTGGAAGGTACCACGCCTGATCCGCTGTTCTTATTCACGGAAGGGACTAAGTCAGCCAATATTTCATTTACGTTTGATTACTTGAGCCGTTGGTCAGCTTCCGCGTCTTACAGCAGTTTCTGGGGTGGTATTGGTACCACGAATGCGCTGTCTGACCGTGACTTCATCTCGTTCGACATCAAGTACGCAATTTAACTGAGAGTAGTAAGGTTATGATGAAAAAGATTGGAATTATTGCTGCTGCATTAACCGTTGCGTTAACTGCAGCACCATTGCAAGCAAAGGTCAGCAGCGCAGATGCTGCAAAATTAGGTACTGAACTCACTCCTCTGGGTGGCGAAAAAGCGGGTAATGCCGACGGTTCAATTCCTGCCTGGAATGGCGGTATAACCTCAGCGCCTGCAGGCTACAAGGCGGGTGATTTCCACCCTGATCCTTATGCCGGTGAAGCACCGCTGTCTACCATTACCGGAGCGAACTACAAAGAGCATGCTGCCTTTTTGTCTGACGGCTTAATAAAGATGTTTGAGACATACAC
>NZ_JBLBUE010000151.1:0-8204 GCF_047290655.1 Alteromonas sp. AMM-1
ATTCTTGTTCTTCAACCTGTTGTGACATCACCTGCAACGAAAGCGGATAACGCACGCCGGTTTCAAGCTCCAGTGACTCGGTATGACGGGATGCTTCAACCTGATCAGAAGGCAGCAGGATGAGCAAACCAACGAATGCGCTGGCAGCAATCAGACCCAACCGGTGAGGTCTTGGTAGTTGCTTTAACATAGTAGACATCAATTTAGGGTGTATTCTCTTTATCATAACAGCCTGAGAATAGCGGTTTACAAGGGGATAAGCTAGGGGGAGCGCTAATTTTCCTGTTTGAAAGCGACGAATTTAGCAAAGATCTGCTACAGATCGCGGATAAAGGGTTTTAATAGCGGGTTTGCCCGCGTAAAATGCCCGCCCAGAACGAAGTTAGATGGAATCCAAGAAATGAGCGACTGGCAAGCTGCACTGGCCGAGATCAAGCGCGGGACTGATGAGATCCTGCCGGAAGAAGAATTAATTACCAAACTGAAAACCGGTAAACCGTTAACCATTAAGGCGGGCTTCGATCCAACAGCACCCGATTTGCACCTGGGGCACACGGTGCTCATCAACAAATTGCGTACTTTTCAACAGTTAGGCCACAATGTGGTTTTTCTGATCGGGGATTTTACCGGCCTGATTGGCGACCCAACGGGTAAAAATGCTACGCGTAAGCCACTGACCAAAGAACAAGTACTGGCCAATGCTAAAACGTACCAGGAGCAGGTATTTAAAATTCTGGATCCAGCAAAAACCCAGGTGCGTTTTAACTCAGAATGGTTTGATGAGTTTGGCGCCGCGGGCATGATTAAACTGGCAGCAAGTCAAACGGTTGCCCGTATGCTTGAGCGTGACGACTTTAAAAAGCGTTACAGCAATGGTCAGCCAATTGCGATCCATGAGTTTCTGTATCCACTGGTACAAGGCTGGGATTCAGTAGCATTGAAAGCCGACGTAGAACTGGGCGGTACCGACCAGCGTTTTAACCTGTTAATGGGCCGTGAACTGCAGAAAGAACAGGGGCAGCCTCAACAGGCAGTGCTAATGATGCCATTGCTGGAAGGCTTGGATGGCGTTCAGAAGATGTCTAAGTCGCTGAATAACTACATTGGGATCACGGATGAGCCGAACGACATGTTTGGTAAAATCATGTCGATTACTGATGATCTGATGTGGCGCTACTATGATCTGCTGAGCTTTAAGCCACTGGAAGAGATTGCTGCCCTGAAACAGCAAATGGCTGACGGTGCCAACCCGCGCGACATTAAAATCACGCTGGCCAAAGAAATTATTGCCCGCTTCCATTCCGACGAAGCCGCGGAAGGCGCGCATCAGGACTTTATTCAGCGTTTCCAGAAAAACGCTATTCCCGATGATATGCCTGAGGTAACGGTTAATCTGGTTGATGGCGAAATTGCCATTGGCAATCTGCTGAAAGAAGCGGGCTTAGTGGACTCAACGTCTGACGCCATGCGTATGATCAAGCAGGGCGCGGTTAAAATCGACGGTGATAAGGTTGAAGATACTCGCTTAGTCATAACCGAAGCGTCAGAACGCGTGTACCAGGTAGGTAAACGCAAGTTTGCCCGCGTTACGCTAAAGTAAGCTAATTTGCTGAAACAAAAAGCGTGTTATCGGCTTGCCGGTAACACGCTTTTTTTGTAGGTGCTGCTTCAACTAGAATTTAAGCAGCATTTCCGCCGCAACGCATTCACAAATATCGGGGCAAACCGGGCAATCGTAACCTTCGTACATTGCTGCTTCCCGCCATTTGTTGGGGTGTTCTTTAATCAACACACCACCGTTTCTGCTGAAGTAGCGAAACGCACTGTTGCCTGGACTGGCAAGCCAGATATGGGCTAAGCCTGCTACCGCGCCTTGCTCCGTTGCACTTTGTTTGGCCAGATTTAATAACGCAGTGCCGATTCCATATCCTTGCATGGTCGGATCCACGGTATTGCATTTGAAGTAACATACTTTTGCAGGATCGACACCCCACAGTTCAGGGCTGGCCCATTGGTCAATCGGCCATTGACCCGGCGCAAAGCTGAGCCTGAAACCCACCATTTCATTGTTAAACCAGGCAACATGCCCGCTGTTGATGCCGTCTTTTAACCCCAGCGTATAGTACTGGCGAAGGTTTTCTTCGTTCAGGTAGCCGTCGCCCTGCACCCGGTTACCCAGCGAAATAATGGTGTCGAAGTGCTCTGGTAACAGAGGCCCGTAGGTGACCAATTCAGGATTTCTTTCCAAGATCTATCCCCTGTAGATGAACATCCAACGCATCCAAAGAGATGCGAATTTCGCGAACTGATTGCCACAGACTGTACAGTAAACACACCAGACTGGCAGCAAACAGCCAGTTTCCAACCAGCTGATAAGACAAATAAATAGCCAGCATCGACAATACGCACAAAAAGAAGCTGAATACGCCGGCTTCCTGCATTCGCTTAATAAAATGAATGCGTTTACGCAGATTCAGAATTTGCGCTTGGGTATTTTCGTTGCTGTTGGTTTTATCAAAGTGGCGGATCAGTGAGGCCAATGTAAGAAAACGATTGGTATAAGCCAACAACAGCAAGGATATTGCCGGAAACAACATAGCCGGCGTTGCAATATCAATGGTCATAGGAATAGTAATTTGCAGGGGGTGAATTTGAGCTGCAATGATGCCGCGAATTGTATCTGATGTCTACGTTGGTTCGGCCCCGCAGGCAAGTATTTTATTGTTGTTGGTGCGTTTGCCAGGCCTGCATGTCACCCGACAGGTGGTAGAGCCGGGTATACCCCAGTGCATGCAATTGTTCCATGGCAATTTGCGCCCGGCGACCCGACCGACAATACACTAACAGCGGCGTATCAGTGCGTCCCAATGTAGCCAGGTGACTGCTTAATAATTCATGCGGCACATTTACCGCATCCGGTACGTGGGATTCACTGAACTCTTCTACCGTTCGCACATCCAGAATTACCCCGTTAAAACCCTCGGCTACCAGCTGCTCAACACTGACTGGTGTTACATAAGACAGGTTGTCGTTTGCGAGCGCTGGCCATACAGATACACTCAGGTAAATACCTAGTATTACTCGCTGAATTAACTTCATACCTTCTCCATTGATAGACTACTCAACGTCCCGGGATCGAACCGCATCAATGCGCTCACATAACTCGCTAATAGCAGGCACTATCCGCAAGGAGAACCGATGCAACGCGTTAGCGTCGGCCTGAATCAGCGGTGCCTTTATCAGCGCGTCGTGACTTGCCCAAAACGATTGTAGCACTTGTTGCGGTTGATCGCTGGCCGCTATTAATAACGCGGGTTGGCGATTTATCACCTGACGAAGGGTAACCTGGGGGTAATCAATCGGTGAATCATTAAAAATATGCTCAGCCCGGCATAACGACAATGCCTGGTTTGCCCAGGCGCCAGCGCCAATGGTCATTAAGGGTTGCTGCCACAAATAGTAAAAAACAGTAATTGGCTGGCTGTGAGCATACAGGCTCTCAATGTTCGCCAGTTGAGCCAGGTATTGCCCGGTGAGTATTCTGGCTTGTTCAGAGCGTCCTAACTTTGCGGCCACCGCGGTAATTTCCGATGCAATGTCCTTCAGTGTGTGCGGTTGAGACACAAATACGTCAAATCCTAATGATTGCAAACGGGCAATGTCCTGCGGTTTGTTGCCGCCGCCCCAGGCCAGGATCAGATCCGGCTCTAACGCCATTAACGCAGTAAAATCGACTCCCTGATAATCCGCCACAACCGGTAATGCTTTTGCTGCTTCCGGATAGTCGCTAAAGGCGCTAACGCCAACCAACTGCGATTCCAGTTCCAGACTGTACATCCACTCGGTTAAATGCGGCGCTAATGTAACGATACGGGGCTTGGCCCATGCAGGTGAGCAACAGAGGAGAACCAGTAATGCCAGATAAAACGTCTTCATTGTGATAATTGCCACAGGGTTAACATAACCAGTGTTAGCAGGGTCATGCCCAGCCAGGTTGCGCGATTGATGGCGCGCAGCACATAGGTTAAATCTGAGAACCGCACCTGATTAGCACCACCCACACGATGATGTCGCACGGTGCGATCCGCGTAAATGTTGGGACCGCCCAGTATGATATTCAAACTGCCACCGAACAGGGCCAGTACGGTACTGGTGAGATCGTTTTGCTTTGCCATTCGCCACGCAGCCATGCCTTTGGCGGGCGACGTTACCAGTAACAACAACAGTGTACCAATTACATAGCCTGGCCATATCAGCCATTGGGTAAGATAGTACGCAGGTTGGCTAAAATGGCTGAAGCCCGGCTGTTGACGGTGCCATTGCCAGCGGAATTCAAGTAACAAACGGTAGCTAAGTGCCGCCATCGGCCCAGCAACTAAAAACCAAAACAGTACACCAACGTATTGCTGCAAAAAGCGCAGTAAGTAAGACTCGATAGCGGCTTTGGCAATGCCAATGTCAGATAAGCGGTCGGTTTGTCGCGCCACCATATAACTCACGCGCTCGCGAGCCAGTAGTTTTTTCTGTTTCGACAAACAAGCAATCACGGCTTTGTACTGTTGTCTGGTGCGGTGAAAGCCCAGGCAGCCAAACAAAATAATACCGTCTATGACATACTTAAATTCCATCGCACTGATAATAATGGCGGTTACCACTAAGAGTGGCAGTAGCAGTACGATGATGCCCAGTGTGCCGGAAATTATATGTTGAGATGCTGGCGACGAGGCGTCCGGGCACACTCGTTTGCCCAGGTTCACTACCATTAACCGGAACAGCGTAACCGGATTAACGCGTTCGGGAATATGCCAGACCCGATCGATGAGGATCACCAGCAATACTGTCATTAGCGCAATTAGCGGGGGTGAAAGCGAGCTGGTGTCCATAGGATGTATTGATGTTCCTGTGTCAGGCTGGTTTAGCCAGTACAGCGATCATTTGCATTACCAGCTCAGCAGAGTGTTTAGCTGCTTTTTCCAGATACGATTGGAACGACACGGTTGAGGTTTTGCCGGCGATGTCGGATAGCGAGCGAATCACCAAAAACGGCGTGTTCAGCATAAAGCAGGTTTGCGCAATGGCGGCGCCTTCCATTTCTACGGCAGCCATGGCGGGGAATAATTCGCGCAGGCGCTGTGCAGCCTCATCGCTGCCGATAAATGAATCACCGGTACAAATCAGTCCACGCTTGGTGGTTACGTCCAGCGCGCTGCTGGCGGCCTGTTCTGCCGCTGCAATGAGTGCGTCGTTGCATTCGTAAGTGGCCGGCATGCCCGCCGCTTGCCCAAGCGCATAGCCAAAGTGAGTAATGTCGATGTCGTGGTGCAGTACGGATGTACCAATCACCAAATCACCAATGTTTAACTCGGTATCAAAGCCGCCAGCTGAGCCGGTATTTACCACGTAGTCGGGGGAGAAGCGGTCTATCAGCGCGGTGGTGGCCACAGCCGCTGCTACTTTACCAATACCGCACTTAACTACCACTACATCCACGCCGTGCAGCTTACCGGTAAAGAACGTTAAATGTTTCCACTCTTCAACCGACACATTTTGCAAACTGGCCTGAAGCAGCGCTACTTCCTGGTCCATTGCGCCCAGAATTCCGATCTTCATGGTATACCTTCCCAATGACTGAGTATTTTCAAATACTGCGTTTGATCAAATTAAAGTGCGAAAGTTTAATATGAATAACAATAAACGCATAGTAAATCGCCAAATTAATCTATACTACAAACTGTATGAGTTTAAAGGGATAGTGGTATGTACAAGCGCCTGCATTCGCGTATTGTGGTGTGTTTACTCTTTGCTTTTTTTTGTTCTGTCAACGTAAGCTTTGCGGATGAAAAACTCAACATTTCAGGTTTTGGCAGGCTGGTTGCGGGTTATCTCGATGATAATAATGTCTCGTTTGAAGGTTATACCAATGAGTTAACTTTCAGCGAACAAAGTTTGTTAGCCATACAGGCCGATTATCAACTTACCGACACAGTATCTGTTACCTCCCAGTTACTTGCTCACAATAATGCCGAACGGGATTCTGGCATCGAATGGTTTTATTTAAGCTATCAACCCAATGCAAACTGGTTATTTAAAGCCGGTAAAATGCGCACGCCGTTTTATCATTATTCCGACGTAATGGATGTGGGATTTGCTTATGCCTGGATATCTCCCCCCCAACAACTTTACAGTGCGTTTTTGTTTAACCAGTATGAGGGCATTAGCGGGATCCACCGGTTTGCCTTGGGGCCAGTGAGTGCTTCTGTTGAGCTTTACACTGGCAGTTATAATGGCGATACCAGTTTCCAGCAAAAGCGCTATCCAACTGACATTGATAACTTGCGTGGGATAGTCCTGAATGCCCTTGTGGGTGGAAATCTCAAATTGCGTAGTTCTTTCATTACCGCAGATTTTTCATTGGATTTAGAAGAGATTACGACTTTTGCTAACATCCTGCGAGGGGCGGGCTTTGTGGAAAGTGCAAACTCGCTCACTATGGAAGGCGAATTTGATATTTATCAGGCTGGCGCTATTTACGAAGAGTTTGATTACCATCTGGCCTGGGAATGGATGAAGATTTCTTCTAAAACCATTCTTGCTCCCAAAATTACCAGCTATTACGTGCAGGGGGGCTACGTATTTGATCCGATTACGGTGAATTTAACGTTTGCCAACCTCATTACCTCTGAAGTTGAGACTGCGAACGAGATTCCGTTTGGTGTGAACCCTGGTCTGGATCAGTTGTTCATTGCTTATAACACCACTCTGCAACGAACCAAGGCGTCAGATTTAAAAAGCGTTACGCTTGGCGTGCGCTGGGATGCGGGCGTGAACGTGGCCTTTAAAGCTGAAGTAACGCATTATCAGGGCGGGATTGGTATTTCTACCTTTGAGGCACTCTCTGAGAGCGCGGCGTATGCGTTTGATGAGCGGGCGAATTTGTATCAAATTGGAATGGAGTTTGTGTTCTGATGCGATATTTTATCAAAATGTCATTAATGTTGGTGTTTTGGGGGGCAATAGGGTCCAGCGAGTGCGTGGCTGAAAGCCGGGATGTAGTGGTTGTCGCTAACGTTGATAACAAAGACATTCGCCTTGATAAACGCGCTGTGCGTAATTTGTTTATGGGGAATGCGATAGACGTGTTGCTCGAGCCGGTCTCTTTGCCTCCGGAAACGTTAACCCGAGCGGTATTCAATACCAAAGTGATCGGTCTGACGGAGTCTAGGATCCAGTCCTACTGGTCGCAAATGCGTTTTAGTGGCCGTTCAAAACCGCCAAGAGAAATGCAGGATGTTGAGGATTTACTGGCGTATATTTCTACCCACAAAGGCACGGTGGCGTTCTTTCCTGCTGATGTGGATATTCCTGATCATTTAACTGTGGTGTATCAAACCGGGCAATAACAGGTCGTTACTGCCCGACTAGGATCATCAGGTGTTAAGCCGCAACTTGCTGGCCCGCTGTTTGACGACTTGAACGGACTGGGCGAGTTGGGCGCGTAGGCGCGGGTGGATTCATCTTGCTGGCATCCAGTTTAGCCTGCTGTTTACGAAGCGGAAGCAATTTGGTTTCTACACACTCGCGAACTTCTTCTACCGAATAACCCGATTTCACTTTAAAGCGCGCATGTGGAATACCCGCCGCATCCAGTGCGCCGCTTACAAACCAGTCGCGCTGAGTTTTGTAACCGTCTTTGCCTTGCTTGTGTACTAAATCGATAGCGAGTACCGGCGTCATGTCATCACGACGACACAAAACAAAATCGAGTTGTTTGCTACCAGCACGCAATAACGCCTGGCGCGCCTGACGTTTATTAGCAGACGTGCGCACTGCCAGTAAATCGTTTAGTCGCACCCGGGATACAATACGAAATTCCCGGCCAACGGCTTGTTCGAGTAAATTAATAAACGTGTGTTCAACCTGAGTAAACAGTTGTGGCTTTTTACGGAAAGGAAAACTCACACCGTGATCAACCAGCTTGAGCGCACCAATCGCAACAACAATCAGTAACATAAATAAGACAATGGCAAGTTCCATAATTTCCTCAATGTGTATCAGCCTGAAACGTCAAAAAAATGACTTTTCAGAGCCGTTAACAAACGTATTGAAGAAATTGCAAAGGCAATGCCAATAATCGAAGCAGGGTAGTAAGCCTATTCGGCAGAGGATGAATTGCCGGACGCAGTGGTATCGGCAACCACTAAAAT
>NZ_JBLBUE010000152.1:0-8149 GCF_047290655.1 Alteromonas sp. AMM-1
CTCAGTGCTTTTGCAGCTGAAAATAACCAAACGCAGTGGGATAGTGTTCAGCAGTGGCTGTCGTATCCTCCACTACCGCAGCGTGTCGATGTAATGGTGGTGCTGGGAGTTGGCCTGGGTGAGCACATTAAATTATTGCTACAAACCGCGCAGATCAAAAATCTGATTATTTATGAACCTGAGGCACAGTATTTTTCCTGTTCATGCATGATCAGCAGTTGGAAAGAGATTTTTTCACTGGCTCAGCAAAAAGGCACTGCACTGTTCATTCAACTGGAAAAAGATGGCCGTGATATCCCGGCCGACATCAGTGAATTGCGTGAACATGTTGATTTTGATGAATTCTATTTATATCAACACTATAACAGTCCAGTGTTTAACATGGTATCGCGCAAGCTAAGAGAACGAGGCTGGCAGGAAAACCTCACTCATGGGTTGCCCATTCAAACCGTATTTAAGCGTGACGAATTTGAACCACTTTGGCTACAGTCAGCAGACATTGACAAATTAACACCTGCGGTGGATAAAAATGCCCGTTTTCAGCTTAATCTTGCTGCGTTTGAACATTATTTCCCAGATATATATCAGCAGTTTAAAGATTATTCACCGTCAAACTGGCAGACCGTTTTAAGCGCTGAGGAGGAATGTAATCTTCTCAGTAAATCCAGCATGCACACCTGGTACGGCGAGTCACCCAAATCAGAATCTGCCGTGGCATATAGTGCCTATGCCTCGCACCCCAACAGGGATGGTTTGGTATTGGGCTACAACGGCACTAAATTACGTCATTATCTGCACTATAAAATGGTACTTGAGAGCGAGGCGCTGTTGCGCTCGATTAGTGAAAAGAACGGCGCACTGCCAGATACTATTAAGTCTCTGATTATGTTCGGTTTGGGAGCGGGTTATCAACTTGAGTCTTTATTAGATAATCACCAGGTTGAAAAATTGTTTCTGTGCGAGCCAAATCGAGATTTCTTTTATGCGTCTCTGCATGCTATTGATTGGGCCGGTATTCTTAAAAAGACGGATGATGCTGGCTATCGAATCTATATCAATATTGGTGACGACGGCGCGAATTTGTTTCGCGACCTATTGAGTCAGTTTTATGCCATAGGCCCCTATAATCTGGCACAGACGTATTTTTATCAGGCCTACTATAACGCAGAATTAAACCATGCTATCTCTCAATTGCGTGAACAGTTGCAGGTTGTTATCGCGATGGGGGAGTACTTTGACCACGCATATTACGGTATAAATCAAACGGTGGAGGGGATCAGTCGGGGTTATCCTCATCTGCTGAAAAATGCCGCGCAGTTAATATCTGCTGACCAAAAAGAATGTCCGGTTTTTCTTGTAGGCAATGGACCATCTCTGGATTATTCCATAGAAGTAATCAAGGAAAATCGCGACAGTGTGATTGTTGTGAGTTGTGGTACGGCACTACAGACTTTGCATCGACACGGCATTGTGCCCGATTATCACGCCGAGATTGAGCAGAATCGTTCTACCTACGATTGGGCCGTGCGATTGGGCAATAAAGAGTACCTTAAACAAATTACGCTGCTTTCGTGCAACGGCATTCATCCTGATACCTGTGAGTTGTATAAATCGACGATGGTCGCATTCAAAGAAGGCGAGTCATCCACTTCGTCAAACCTGAATTTGTTAGAACAGTCGAAATATGCGCAATTGAGTTTTGCTTTTCCTACGGTTAGTAACTTCGCTCTGAACTTGTTTACCTTACTCGGATTTAAACAACTTTATTTGTTTGGTATCGATTTGGGATTCATTGACAAATCGCATCACCACTCGAAGTCGTCGGGATATTACGACGAGCAGGGGAATCCGCTGTACGATTACGAAGAGAAAAACAACACAGGGTTAATCGTGCCAGGCAATTTTGTGCCTAAAGTCAGTACAAAGCACGAATTTAAAGTATCCAAAATGCTGTTGGAAGACTTACTTAGGAATTATAAAGGGGACTGCTATAACACCAGTAATGGTGCTCGCATTAATTATACCCAGCCATTGCCTATCGAAAACGTATTGGTGTTGTCTACACCTGCGCTGAAGGTTGCGGCCATGACTAGTATGGAAGAAAAGGCGTTTTCGCCGATCCAGGCAGCGAATTATAAAGAGGACTTTAGTCAGCGTTATCAATCGGTTATTACACGTCAAGAATTAGCCAAAATGGCAGAACATATCGAATCCACACGAAGTGGTGAACAGGATATTCCATGGTTAGTAGAGCGACTAAAAAATCAACTTTTTTCATCCTACGCTAAAGGCCGGTCTTTATTGTTTTACTACCTGTACGGCACGATTAACTTCGCCAATGCGTTTTTGTTAAAAGTCGATGCAGCAGAAAATAATGAAGACGCTGTGAAAGAGGCATTAGCAATTTTCAGTAAACGTTTTAATCAAATCGCCGCTAAGATCAATGCCAATGTGTTTGGCTTTGATATTACCTCATCGTTTGGCGGTTTGCGCGAACGGGAATATCTGCGAGCCCTGCCGGTTAAGCCTGTTATACCTCTGGTAAGACAGTTTTCAGGCCGTTGTTCGGGCGCTGAGTTTGATTATAGTAACTGGTTTGAAACCGTGACGGATTCGAATGCCCTGCTGTCTGCTCCTTCGGGCATCTATTGGGCTGATGAGCCGCGAGCACTTGATCAGGTCCAGCAACAACTTGCACCTGACAGTCGTTGGTTGCTTGCGATGGTCGGTCCGACATTGGACTGGAAGCCGGATGCTTCTGCTAAACACAGTTACAGTATGGTTGTCCCACTGCCGCATTTTGACGCAGATGCACCCGATATTTGCCTGGGTTTCAAACCGGTCATGAATCAGCGCATGTACGAAATTCAAATGAAAAAGTGCTTTTTAATGCGCGAAGATGCGCTGTGGTTTATCCCGCGTTTCAGCTTTGTGGCGGGAAACCGTGACGCATCATTGGCGTGGTTGTCTGAGTTGGTGGAACAATTACCCGCGTGGGATAATTTTATATTGTATCCCGGTTATCTTGCCATTCCACGGGACCCCAATCATCCCGCTATTCGGGATGCGCTGGGCGGGCGAGCTGAATGGGTACAGGAGCCCTTGAGTGCTGAACATCTGCTCGGGGAAACCGTAACGCAAAAAGAGTTTTTCAACTTAAAGCGCACCTTCCACAAGGACTAAGGCAGATGAATGTTTTAGCGTATTACAATAATGATTGTGGATTAAGGTTAGGAAACCGGTTCCTATGACGATTGCAGAAGACTATCAGAGTACGCTGAGTGCATTGCTTGATGAGCCGGTTTACGGCTTATCGCAGTCGGAAAAACTGACCCGCTTGCAAGCGGTGTTTGCGTTATTGCACGAGCATCATAGTCAGCACTGCACTCCCTATCACAATATGTTCAGACAGCCGGTTTCCCATAATACACCTCTGGACCAATTGCCGTTCATGGCTGTGCGTTTGTTTAAGCTGTTTGCGCTTAAAAGTGTGCCGGATAACGACGTTGTGAAGTGTTTGATGTCGTCAGGTACCAGTGGGCAGGTGCCGTCGAGGATCTTCCTCGACAGCCTGACCAGTCGCATGCAATCCAAAGCACTGGTGAAAATTCTTCAGCAGTTTTTAGGCAAACAAAGACTACCCATGCTGATTATTGATAGTCCTGACGTCAAAGGCGCAGATCGAAAGCTCAATGCCAGAGCAGCCGGCATTCAGGGGCTGGCGATGTTTGGGCGCGATCATACTTATGCGCTAAACCCGGATATGACCCTCAATAATGACGCGATATCTGCGTTTTGCCAACGCTACCAGGACCAGCCAGTATTGGTATTCGGCTTTACCTTTATGGTTTGGCAACATTTCGTCAGCGCACTAAAAACGTCAGGTATAACGGTACATTTACCTCATGCACATTTGTTTCACAGTGGTGGATGGAAAAAACTGGAAGCGCAGAAGGTCAGTAATGAGACGTTTAAACAACAACTTTTTGCTGTGGCAGGAATATCTGCTGTAACCAACTTTTATGGTATGGCTGAACAAGTTGGCTCGGTTTTTATGGAGTGTGAGCAGGGAATGCTACATGCTCCGGTTACTGCAGAGGTATTAATTAGAAACCCCTATGATCTTTCATTAGTGAAAACAGGTGAATGCGGCCTGATCCAAGTACTGTCAACGTTACCGTATTCCTACCCGGGCTATAGCATTTTAACAGAGGACCGCGGGACCGTACACGGCGTGGACGATTGTATGTGTGGCCGGTCAGGCACCTATTTTACGGTGCAAGGGCGGTTGCCAAAAGTGGAAGTGCGCGGCTGCAGTGATACCAGCAGTTCGATGGGCTCAGGAGCGTAGTAATGGATAAGCATAATCTGTTCGATAGTGTGCTACCTGCGTCATCGTCTTTGAATGACCTTGTAACACATCCGCCGATGCCAGTGGCGTCACAATCGATACTCAATTTCATTCAGGCGTTGTCAGACACATTATTGAAAGACCCTGCAAGTCGTGCGTTTCCCGATATTGTCGCACTTGGATTTTGGCTGAGAGATGGCAACATTAAACAACTGGTGAAGCAGATAAACAGTTGTACTCAACAGGCATTAGTTAAACCCGTCGGTACGGTAGTGCATTACACGCCAAACAATGTGGATACCATGTTTTTATACAGTTGGGTATGCGCGTTGTTAATGGGAAACCGAAATGTGGTGAGGCTAGGCAGTGCAGATAGCCCGGCAAAACATCTGTTGTTGGCCTGCTTGGAACGATTATTTTCGTTGCCGGAGTATTCTGATATTGCGCTTAGAAACCTGTTTGTTCAGGGCGCAAAAAGCGATGAAAGTAATCAAGCATTGGCTCAGATTGCAGACGCAAGGGTGTTGTGGGGCGGTGACAATAGCGTGTTAAGCATTAAGCAGTACGCCGCAAAGCCCCGATGTCGGGACATCAGTTTCGCTGACCGCTATTCGGCAGTGGTTATAAATGGTGACAAACTCACTGATGGTGAGCAGTTGAATACCTTGTGCGAGTTGCTCTGGCAGGATGCCAAACCCTATGCGCAGCAAGCCTGTTCATCTCCTCGTGTGCTGTTTTGGTTGGGCAACAAAAATCTGCAAAGTGAATTTGCTCGTGTGTTAAATCATCAAGCGTTAAGTGAAAATGCCAATCCTAACGAAGGTATTTCCAGAGTAAACGAGCACCTTGTAGTATCTCAGTGGTTACAATGTCAGTCGTTTGCCGACGCCCCGCTGGTAATGAACCGCGTGAGTGTTATACCGGTCCATCAGGTCAATACTGAAATGATGGTTATGCATTGTGGGGATGCGCTGTTTTACCTGCAATCTTTGGATAGTCTTGACGACCTTGCAAATTGTTTACCCGCCCGCGTGCAAACCCTTACCTATTGGGGGGTAGAACGCGATGCACTATTAAAGTTACTGGCCGAACCGTCGATACAAGGTGTAGATCGGTGCGTGTCGGTGGGTAAAGCGCTGACATTTTCACCAGAGTGGGATGGCTATCGATTATTAGTGTCTCTATCTCGTTATGTTCAACTGGACTGGGGTTAATGTTTCAAGCGTTAGCGTTTGCTTTTACTACACTGCTAATAAGTCTCTGCATGCTGCGTGCGGTAAAAACACTGCGCGGGCAGCGCGGTGCGTTAACTCAACAGATTTGTCTCGACGATCTGGTATGCCTGCTATTGCCGTCTGCGATCGTACTCTTTGTCCATGTTGTTAACTGGCCTGCATTTACGTTGATAGCTGTTGTTGTAATGGGATTGTACGGTGTGTTGGTGTGGCTGGACGCCGTGTTGTTTGTGCAGTATCGCATTGAAATTAATCGCCAGACGCTGGCTTGGTTTTTCACAGGTAGCAGAGGGCTGGCAAAAGGCTTGCCCCATTTACTTGCGCTGTTTTCTCGCTTCCCGGTTGCGGTACTGATACCGCTGGTATGGTGTGTAGGGGTGGTTTCACTTATTGCTTCGCCATTGCCGCTCAACGTGCTGGTTGTAAGCGTATTGCTTACTGCAGTGTGCCTCTGGCGTATTCAGGCTGGTATTGCCGAAGTGGGCGTATTGCTGGTTCTGATGGTGATGGTAATGAGCTGGTCACCTGATGTACCTGTGGTGGCCTTGGACATCGCAGGCAGTATGTTTCTTGGTGTTGTTGCGTTAATCGGCCTGATGTTATTAATGCGCAAGTTGTTTGTGTCTCAGCACGAATTTTTAACTGCTCCCACTTTACTGGCCAATATTGTTGCCAGCGACGAGTTTGACGCACCACAGGGGTTTGCTGCACGTACCGAGCATCAAAAATTCGTTTCAGCTGACACTCCACCCAAAGAAAAAAGCCGTTATTTTGGGCATTGTAAGCAGGCTAACATTATTCTGGTGACCATGGAGTCGCTGGGCTGTTATATCAATCCCTATATCAATCCTAACAGCGGCCAGGGCGCACATTCCAGACTGGCAGAACGCCTTGCCGGTAATAGCTGGTTGTCGAAACAGCACTTTAGCCTGTGTCCGAATACCACGGTATCAACCAATCAAATGTACACGGGGTTTTACTCGAATAATCCTTATAATA
The DNA here is from genome assembly GCF_047290655.1 of Alteromonas sp. AMM-1. NCBI lineage: Bacteria > Pseudomonadati > Pseudomonadota > Gammaproteobacteria > Alteromonadales > Alteromonadaceae > Alteromonas > Alteromonas sp. AMM-1. Next base: position 6,586 of record NZ_JBLBUE010000152.1, read on the forward strand.
AGGCTGATTCGCTGTTTCCGGGCAAGTCACCCCAGCATATTACTCACTTGCAGAAGCACGGCTATAAAGCCTTGTTTGTCGATAGCGCCGACACGGGCCTATACGATTATCATCGCTTACTGTCGCGGATAGGCTTTGATCGTGTATGGGGTACCAAGGATATTCCGGCAAACGGCCTACAGGCTGACTACCGCTTGTGGAATATGGTGGACGTGATTGCAGAGGAAGTCGCCGACACACCCTTTTTCTTGCACGTGATCAACGATCAGACCCACATGCCTTACGAAATTGTGGATAGTGCCCGTTTTAACCGCCATCGCGGTAATAGTCAAAAAGCCAAATATCTGAATGCGGTTGAAGAAGTTGATTATATTCTTGACGAGTTTCTGCGTCGATTAGGTGAAAAACTGGATCTTAGCAATACCATCGTCGTGTTTACCGGCGATCACGGTGAATCCTTTGGTGAGTTTGGCTATAGCTTTCACAGCAACTCCGTGATCCTGCCACAGATACACGTCCCCTTTATGCTCAGTCACCCGAATTTACCCGCGAAAACACTTGAGCATTCGAGTCATTTTGACCTGTTTCCGACGTTTTTCGATTTACTGGGGATTGATTATTCCCACGATTGTTTGGGCAACCCATTAGGCCTCGACGATCGCGAGTTCGCGTACTTTGCTCATTCCGCCACATTAAAAGGCAATTCCCCGGCAAACTTCGGATTTATTCGCGACGGCGAATTGTTGTGGATGGACCGGCTGTTCAATCAGGTCTCACTATTGGGCAGTGACCAGACTCGTAAGACGCTGGATACCAAAGAACAGGCCTATGCCAAAGCCTTGCTTTATCAGATGTTGTCGGCCCGCGGAGTGATTCAAGCATGAATGGCTATACTACAACCGTATCCGGTTATGCGCCTTTTGTTGAGCGTGCACTTGCGACCGTTCATGAGCAAGGTATACAACTGGTTTCTCTGGATATTTTTGATACCCTGGTATACAGACGGGTGACAAGGCCTTCGGAAATATTCAAATACGCCTTTGAGCGTGTGCAATCTGCGCTATCGTTACCCATGACGGCAGCCGAATATTGTGAACTGCGCGTCAGTACTGAAGTGCGGGTCAAACGTGAAAGCACTCACGGTGAAGTGAGTTTAGAAACCATTATTGCCGGGTTACCTTTCCAGCCAGAGGTGCGTGCTGAATTACTTGTGGCAGAACTCGCTACCGAAGCCGAATTCGGTTTTGTTAGCGAAGAAATGGTGCAATTGGTTGAAGCACTCTGTGACATGAATGTGCCTGTAGTGCTTATTTCAGATATGTATCTGAGCAAAACACAAATTCAACAAACCTTTTTTACGCACTATCCGCAGTTGTTGGGATTGCCATTATTTGTTTCCAGCGAATATCAGAAGAATAAAGCTTCGGGCACCTTGTTCCAATTTGTTCAGACGCAATACCAGATTGATTATGCTAATTGGTTGCATGTGGGTGATAACCGGGTTGCTGATCGGGACATGCCCGTAAAGTTAGGTATGCACGCAGAGTTGCTAAGTAGTCAATTA
>NZ_JBLBUE010000153.1:0-8143 GCF_047290655.1 Alteromonas sp. AMM-1
GACAACTTATTGCAACACAACCTAAAACGTATCTGGATGTGGGCCACAACCCTCAGGCCACAGAATCCCTTGCTACGTGGCTCACAAAACAGTCATTCACATCGCTTCACATTGTGATGGCCATGCTGAAAGACAAAGCCCTCGGGCCATCTTTAGCGCCATTCGCGCCCTTTAATCCAGTCTGGTATGTAGCATCAACCGAAGGCCCCCGAGGACTGTCTGCTGAAGCGCTGAGTAAGGCTGTACCCGTTGGTCAGACTCAACAGCAGTTTGCTCATGTAACCGACGCATTTTACGCAGCACAGGCACAAGCTACACAAGCACAAGCAGGAAATGATGCGTTAATATTGGTAGTAGGATCGTTTCATACTGTTGCAGATATTTTAGCGTTACCGCACAATACACTAAAATAACAACAGAGTGAGGCCGCAGTGGCGACAGCGTTACAAAACAGACTAGTGGGAACCGTCATTCTGGTGGCAGTGGCTGTTATCTTTTTGCCCGACATGTTGGATGGCAGAAAAACCAGTAATCAGGATGTGTTCGTAAACGTTCCGCCAGCCCCCCATCAAAAGCCCATCGTGAATCCGGAGCCGTTTCCTGCCGATCGCGTTGCGGCGGCAACACAGCGCCCGGTTGAAATTGTAAATGACATTGCGGTGGACGACGAATCCCTGGACCCGCCAGTAGCCGCCAATGAGCAAGTAGTTACCGCTGAAGCCAGTTCGGCGAGTAACGACGATTTAGCCCGTCAAACCGTTGTAGAAGCGCCTGATGAAGCATCAAGTGGCAGTGGGTGGGTCATTCAGCTTGGCAGTTTCAGCCACCAGAAAAATGTTAAGCAATTACTGGATAAACTGGAAAACGCGGGATACCGGGCGTTCAGTAAACCAATCATTACAAGTTCAGGTCCGCTTACCAAGGTATTTGTAGGGCCGAATCTGGATAAAAGTGCGCTGGAGACCGCGCTGCCACATTTGCAGGAACTCACTGGTCTAAAAGGCAAAGTCACCACATTCAGTGTGAATGGGTAATTGTATTTTCGTCTGAATTACTTAAATAAGTTGTTCTAAAAGCAGGAAAAATTCCGGTATAGTGGGCATCGACCATCCCACTTTGTTGCTGAGTAAAATTGCTGCACTGGTAATCATTCTGACTTCTGGTAGAATGCGCGCGAATTCGACGCGGTGTGCTGTATATTTTCGCAGAGCAACGCTTACTAGGTAAGATATCGACGATGAATTGGCTGGATTACGCAATAATCGGTGTGATCGCGCTCTCAACTGTAATTAGTCTGGTGCGCGGCTTTGTAAAAGAAGCTATCTCTTTAGCGGTATGGTTTGCCGCGCTCTTTATCGCCAGCCAGTTTTACGCCGACCTCGCGGTGTACTTCACCAGAATCAACGATGAGTTAATCCGAAATGGGGCCGCAATTGCCGTGTTATTTGTGGTAACGCTTATTCTCGGCGCCCTGGTCAATCACGTAACCAGCCAGCTGGTAGAAGCCACCGGCCTTTCTGGCACAGACCGTGCTCTGGGCGCGGTTTTCGGTGTATTACGCGGCATTCTCATCGTAAGTGCGCTATTATTCTTTCTGGATACCTTTACGCCATCTGCTTCGTCCACCTGGTGGGAGGAATCGGTACTGGTGCCAGAATTTGCAGTGATTATTGAGTGGTTTTTTAGCTACGTAAAAGACAGCTCCAGTTTTTTAACTCCCGCTTAAAATAGGTAACCCAAATGTGTGGTATTGTCGGAATTGTTGGTAAAACACCGGTTGCTCAGTCCTTGTACGACTGTTTAACCGTGCTACAGCATCGTGGCCAGGATGCTGCAGGCATAATGACCGTCGATAACGGTGTGTTCAATCTGCGTAAAGACAATGGATTGGTGAGAGACGTGTTTCATACGCGTCATATGAAGCGGTTAACAGGCAATATGGGTATTGGTCATTGCCGCTATCCTACTGCAGGCTCGTCAAGCTCCGCAGAAGCGCAGCCGTTTTATGTTAATTCGCCATTTGGTATTGCCTTTGCGCACAATGGAAACCTTACCAATGCGCATATTCTCCAGGAAGAAGTGGCCCGCAAAGCGCGTCGTCACGTGAATACCACGTCTGACTCCGAAATCCTGTTAAACATTTTTGCTCACGAACTTCAGAGCAAAACTACCGGTCTCACCGTATCGCCAAAAGACATCTTCGATGTAGTAACCAAAGTACACAATAAGATCCGTGGTGCTTACGCAGTGGCAGCTGCGGTGATTGGTTTGGGGTTAGTGGCGTTTCGCGACCCTCACGGTATTCGTCCGTTGGCGTTAGGTAAACGCATAACAGAAATGGGCGACGAGTACATGGTTGCCTCCGAGAGTGTTGCGCTTGATGCGGTTGGCTTTAAATTCATTCGCGACGTTGCTCCAGGTGAGGCGGTATTTATTACAGAGCAGGGTGAACTCTTTACACAGCAATGTGCCGAAAATCCTGTTACGTCGCCATGTATTTTTGAGTTTGTGTATTTTGCGCGCCCGGATTCCTTTATTGATGGTATTTCGGTGTATGCGTCACGCGTGAATATGGGCAAAAAGCTGGGCGAGAAAATCGCGCGTCAATGGGCTGATTTAGACATCGACGTGGTGATCCCGATCCCTGAGACTTCAATGGATATCGCGCTGCAAATCGCTAACACACTGAACCTGCCTTACCGTCAGGGCTTTGTGAAAAACCGCTATATCGGCCGCACGTTTATTATGCCTGGCCAAACTATGCGTAAAAAATCGGTACGCCGTAAACTGAACGCTATTTCTTCTGAGTTCAAAGGCAAAAACGTGTTGCTGGTAGACGACTCCATTGTACGTGGAACCACCTCGGGGCAAATCATCGAGATGGCGCGTGAGTCGGGTGCCAAGAAGGTTTACTTCGCGTCTGCTGCACCAGAGATTCGCTTCCCTAACGTGTATGGTATCGACATGCCCTCGGCAAATGAGCTCATTGCTTATGGCCGTGAAATCGACCAAATCTCTGATCTGATTCAGGCCGACGGACTGATTTTCCAGGATATCAAAGATTTGGTAGAAGCTGTTCAGCAGGAAAACCCGCAGATCAAGCGCTTTGAAACCTCGGTTTTCGACGGTAACTATATTACGGGTGATGTTGACCAATCGTATCTGGAGCGTATCGACATAGCACGAAGCGAAAAGGCCCGTCAGGCTCCGGTGATTCAGGCTGAGTTGTCGAATCTGGAAATGCATAACCTGGACGCCTGATGCGTGTGTTGGTTAACCAGAATTGAAAAAGCCGTACTCAATACGGCTTTTTTTATGCAGTAAACAAATTATGTCAGGAGGTGTTAGTGGGAATAAACCGGGCCCATGCCCATGCTCCACAGAATGACGGTACTGGCCATTAAAATCACCAGCAAAACCAGCCCACAGGTCACTACTGAACTTGAGTAGATAAAGCCTTTTTCCTCAGGAATGTGCATCAGAATAGGCACACCTGAATAAAGCAGATATACCGAATATGACAAACCAACCAAACCAACGGTCATAATGAACCACAATTCAGGATATAAACCGGCGAAACCCACCATAAACAGAGGCGTTGCGGTGTATGCGGCAAGCTCCAGTGATTGCGTATACGTGGGCGCGGCATCAAATGCGTTCGCCAGTTCATGGATCAATATTGCCAGTAGCACTACGCCTGCAATTAAACCAAAGTACATGCCAACACTCATGGTAATGGCACTTTGCTGAGTGAGCTTGATAACGTCACCTGCACCAATACTCCATCCCAGATGTGCAGCTGAATAATAACCAATAATCGCCGGAATTAACGCAATAACGGCAATGTGACTGAGTGCATAAAAGTAATTTTCGTGGCGCTTATCGATGGTTTGCCATTCTTCTTTAGGGTGTGTGTAAATTCCCCAGAGGTGATTTAGGATCATAATGCCTCCCGGCTGGTTGGTCTGTTGTTAACCATTTTATTTATCATAATGTTAATTAATTAACATTATTGTTACATTTAGTCTTATCTAAGTACAAATTTAAGTCAACACTTTTGGTTAAAAAATGATCTCAATTGGCGGTCTACGTAATTTCAGTAAATAAACTCATCACATGGGAACAGCACAATAGTGGCGACAACACTTAGAACCCAAAGGCTCCTGTGATACACTTCGCCAGCGTTTTAATGTGTACAGAGAGAGTCCTTTGCAATCGTTACTAGCCCCCATAAAAACCTTTTTAGGCTGTGAAACGCCACATGCCTGGGTTGCAGAAGCCGCCAAACCTGAAAATCTGCCTGTTGTGTTATTGGATCATCTTGTATGTGAGCTTAAGGCAGCTCAATCAGCGATGTTTTTGATCCGCCGTTATGCAGTTGATAAAGAAAGCGGTGATGCGCTGTTGGCCTGGTTAAAGCCATTCGAGGATTTCACATATCGAAAAGTAGGGGATTGGAAGGCGCTGGCGAATCATGAAAAACTCTCTAAATCCATGATCCCAAAATCAGGCACGCCTTATGGTCAGGATTTGATTGATAAAATGGTGCTGTTGATAAAAGAAGAGTTGCATCACTTTTATCAGGTACTTGAAATCATGGAAGGCTATGGTATTGCCTACGACACTATCAGTTCGAGCCGCTACGCTAAAGGCTTACTGCTGCATGTGAAAACCCATGAGCCGGCGGCGTTGGTTGATAAATTGATATGCGGTGCATTTATTGAAGCGCGTTCCTGTGAACGATTTGCGGCGTTGGCCCCGCATGTAGATAAACCCCTTGGTGATTTTTATATCTCGTTACTACGCTCAGAAGCGCGCCATTATCAGGATTATTTAACCCTGGCAGAAGAGATTGCGGGTAAGGATATTTCCGAGCGGGTAGCGTTTTTCCGATCCGTTGAAGCGAAATTGATTTCTGCGCCAGACGAAGATTTTAAATTTCACAGTGGTGCACCGGTGCATTAATACCAATTCCTGGCTAACCGCTTATACTCGCTACTGGTTGTAAAACGACGGTCTTTCAGGCCGTCTTACCTGCTTTTAATAATCACAGACACTCACTCCATTCGTCTTAGTTGCGATTTGTAATATATTTTAAATATCTAATTAATATAAGATTTTTTGAATTCCGCCTTTCATATGTCATATAAACATGGCACCATTTAGCTCTGTCTATAACAACTTTGTATAGCGTATTTACCTACAGAATAATAATGGTATTCAGGCTGGCGCTAACCTGAGATATCCATGGAGTGAATAGATGTTTTCAAGAAGCAAGGTGCTAGCTGAGCAGTTGAATGAGGTGTCGGGTGAGTTATCTGTATATAAGCAGATTTTTGAAAGCCTGAGCAGTGAGATGTTACACGTTTCAATGAATATGCAGGGAAAGCTAACCGAAGCCAATGCGCTTTTTATACGTGAAACAGGCTTGTCGGAACAAACGTTAATAGGTATGCCGTTTCTGGAGTTAGTGCCGCCTAAAGCACGGGCTACGGAACACTATAAGCAGCTACAGCGTGCCATTGCAGAAAAGCAACATTGGTCGGGGGCGGTGGAAATTGACAATGGCACGGCAGAGCACCTGTGGTTGAGAGTGATTATGCAACCTATCTGCGATGCTCAGGGCAACGTGTTTTCAATCGATTTATTTGCCAATAACTTAACCCGTACAATTAATGCCTCGCGCCTTAATGAGAATATGATAAAGGCTATTAAGCGTTCAACTGCTGTGATTGAATTTACCATCGACGGTATTGTGTTGGATGCCAACCAGAATTTTTGCCAAACCATGGGATATTCGCTGGACGAAGTAAAAGGTAAACATCATCGGATATTTTGTACCCGCGAAGAGGCTGAAAGTGCCAAGTATGCCGATTTTTGGAAGCGATTAAAAAGCGGTGAATTTTTTGTGTCCCGCTATAAACGGGTGAATAAACAAGGCAGGGAAATCTGGCTTGAAGGCTCGTACAACCCTATCTTTAATGCTTATGGCGAATTAACCCGCTGTGTAAAATTCGCCAGTGACATTACGGAACAGGTTGAGCAGGAGCGCAGGGTGGCGGAAGCGGCCGACATGGCCTACGAAACTTCCCGACAAACAGGTGATAGCTCCACCCGTGGTCACCAGTTGATGCAATCTACCTCTGAAATGATGTCTGAATTGGTCCAGAAAATGTCGGAGGCGTCGCAAAGTATTGATGCCCTGAATAAACAGTCTCAGGAAATCAGTAAGATTATTCAGGCCATTGGTGGTATTGCCGATCAAACCAATTTGCTGGCTCTTAACGCTGCGATAGAAGCAGCCAGGGCTGGGGATCAGGGCCGAGGATTTGCGGTTGTTGCTGATGAGGTACGTGAGCTTGCTTTCAGAACAACGAAGTCAACGGATGAAATTGTAAAGGTGGTAGCTGAGAACAGTCAGTTAGCTGAAGCCGCCGTTAACTCTATCAACGCCAGTAAACAAAGTGCTATTGAAGCGCAGTTACAGTTACAAGAAACACAAGCCGTTATTCAGGAAATACAAGACGGTGCGGAACTGGTTGTTGGGGCGGTGTCGCATCTTACACAGCACTAATCCCACATTTATACAGGTACGCAGTGCAAGGTATTGCGTGCCTGCTGTCGCTCCTGCGACTTAATTATTCGCCATTTCTTTTTGTTGTTCATTAACCAGTTCAGTAAGTATTTTGTCTACCGCCGACATGTCGATATTGAGCGATTTATCAACCGCAAGATATACAGGCACGTCCAGCGTAGAAATAACAAAAGACGAGATATCCGCGTGATGCCGGGTTAGCATGTTGCCTACAATCTGGTTGGTAACAAATGCATCAATCCTGCCAAGTTGCAGCATATCCACCAGGCTTTCATTCGAGTCCAGATATATGAAATCGTCGGGTTCAATGTTGTACTGATGAATGAACTTGTCAGAAACGGTGATCCCTCTGACACCGCCAATTCGCAAACCGCGCCAGCTTTGTAATTGCGTTTCACTCAGCGAGTTACGGTAGAACAGGGCATATTGCGTAACGTGAAGTGGTACACTGGAAAAGGTTAAATGTTCGCTTCTGTTTTCAATATTGGCTAATGAAAAATAGCATTGAAAAGGGGCTGTGGTGATCGAACGCTTTAGCCGACCCCAGGGAATATCAATAAATTCTATCTTCCATCCCATTGCATTGGCCAACCCTTCAAGTAAACCGATGTCTCTGCCGGATGGCGGCTCATCTTCATTGAATATGGTGTACGGAGGATAGTGAGTTGTTACACAACCTAAAGGCTGAGCGTTTGGATTGGTCTCCTGATTCGCCCACAACGTGGAACTAAAAATGGTGCTGAGTATCAACACAAACTTTAATCGCAACAACTTAACACCCAGCATTCAAAATTTACAATTGGCAACGGGGGTAGTGTAAAGGGCCTTTGACTATTTTACGAATAGCCATTAGTTTAATTTTATACCTGGTTAATACGCCCTCTTTCGCTGCCTGCATCTTGATGCGAGCCAGCAATCAGTACTTTTATGAATGAGTACAACTCGGTCTCCGATGTTAAATTGCTCCAGGGATTCCAAGGGCTTTACATGCAGATGATGTTCATGGTTATTGTTATCTACCACCACGGCTTTAGCACCAATACCACTATTCGAGGCCGTTGAAATGATACTGGCAATCGAACCGCTTAAGGCGTATTGGGTATTATTGGCAGCGGGATCTGAAAATGACGCCTGCAATGCGCGGCGCAATAACCATTGAAAGCGCAGGAAGATGCCGGCAACAATGGCCACGCTTACGCTACTGCTAACCGAAAAGATCCAGAATTCGGATACGATGATGTCAGAGAATTGTCGCAATCCATATTGCATCGCGAGACCCTGAAAGCTGAACAGAAATAAGAACAATAACAGCCAACCACTGCCAGTCACTGAATACCAGTACGATGATAAGTGCTCGGGTGATAAACGCTTTAACGACAAAATACCAAACTGACTTTGGTCGAACAGGCCAAATACATCGGTTTTACACAAAAAACCAACGCATTCGATAAATAAAATGACAAGCAAGATAGGTAGTACCGATCCGTAGATGACGTTTTCCCGAGAGAATAGCCAAACCGTAATTATCACCTTCCTTCATGCACGGTA
>NZ_JBLBUE010000154.1:0-8124 GCF_047290655.1 Alteromonas sp. AMM-1
CTGATACATCAGCTTGTTAAACTGCACACCATAGTCCAGATGACGTACGCGGTTTTCTTCTACACCACGGTTATTCTTCAGTACCAACAGGGATTCGATTTCCAGGTGCCACAAAGGATAGAAAAGGGTAGCAGCACCACCGCGCACACCACCTTGCGAGCAACTTTTAACCGCTGTCTGAAAGTATTTGTAAAATGGAATACAACCCGTGTGGAAAGCTTCACCACCGCGAATTGGACTGCCCAGCGCACGGATACGGCCTGCATTCACACCAATACCGGCACGTTGGCTTACATATTTAACAATGGCGCTAGCCGTGGCGTTAATTGAGTCCAGGCTGTCACCCGTTTCAATTAACACACAGGAACTAAACTGACGCGTTGGAGTGCGTACTCCCGCCATAATTGGTGTTGGTAATGAAATCTTGAACGTTGACGATGCATCATAAAAGCGGCGAACGTAATCAAGACGTGTAGATTTTGGGTAGTTAGCAAACAGACAAGCTGCTACCAAAATGTACAGGAACTGAGCGCTTTCATAAATCTCACCGGAAACGCGGTTCTGAACCAGGTATTTTCCTTCCAGTTGCTTAACCGCAGCATAACTGAAGTTCATGTCGCGCCAATGGTCAATATACGAATCCATTTCCGCAAATTCTTCTGGCGAGTAGTCTTGCAGAAGATGCTGGTCGTACTTACCCATGTCTACCATGCGGGCCACGTGATTGAACAGGGCCGGCGGCTCAAATTGACCAAACGCTTTTTTACGCAAATGGAAGATGGCCAAACGGGCTGCCAGATATTGATAGTCCGGTGCGTCGGTAGAGATTAAATCAGCGGCAGATTTGATCAGGGTTTCGTGAATTTCGGCGGTTTTAATACCGTCGTAGAATTGAATGTGTGCTTTAATTTCAACCTGTGAAACAGAAACGTTTTTCAGACCTTTTGCTGCCCAAGTGATGACTTTATGAATTTTGTCTAGATCAATGGGCTCTTTCTCACCGTTGCGTTTGGTGACAGATAAATTGTTATTCATTTTTACTGGCCGTTTGTCTGTTAGCGCTTGTCGCGGGGGCAGGTGATGCATTGCCCAATTATTGTTTTAAATGCTTTCCATACGGAAGGAACACTGCACGATCCTGCCGATCCACAAATGATCCGGACGATCAGGTAAACAAATGTTCAACTGAACTGAAGCTGGACTAAGAGCGGATAACCACAAGATAGTGAGGTTTTGGCTTTAATGCAACCCAATATCTGGTGCTTAATTCGCCGATCAAACACAACTCATTATCAGGTTAGTATTGACTAACTGTTTATCGTTTACCTTGGCAATATTTGTATAAATGCAAGCATTTTTGTTTTTTTTTGATCGCCTTAAAATATTTTTCTCTAGAAATGGCGCTCTTATAAAAAACCGCTATATAGTGCTATGGGGTATTTCATAGCACTATATATTGTGTTAGGCGATAGGCTTTTCACAATGAATGATATAGTTTACATCTATGTTTTTATTTGATAACAGGAACTGCTGATTAAACAGATCGTAGTGAATGCCTGTAGTGGATCGCGGGATCAAGCCAGCCTGATCGGCAATCTTCATCAATTCAGAAGGTTTCATAAAGCGCTGATACTGGTGTGTTCCTTTGGGCACCCACTGCAACACATATTCAGCCGCTACAATTCCCAGCAGGTACGACTTGATATTGCGGTTAAGGGTAGAAAAAAAGACGTGGCCACCAGGTTTTACCAATTGGGTACATGCCTGAACAACTGAGGCCGGGTCTGGTACGTGTTCCAGCATCTCCATACAGGTTACAACGTCAAAGCTACCGGCGTGTTCAGCGGCAAACGCTTCTGCGCTGACGCAGTGATAATCCACACTAATACCCGACTCAAGACCGTGTAGCCGGGCAATTTCCAGCGAAGCTTCAGCCATGTCTAAACCTGTTACCGTTGCACCCCGTGCAGCCAGTGACTCTGCGAGAATGCCTCCACCACAACCGACATCCAGTATTTGTTTGCCAAACAAACCATCACATTCTGCTTCTATATAAGAGAGACGAAGTGGATTGATGGTGTGTAACGGCTTAAATTCACCTTCGGGATCCCACCATCGTTCTGCAATTTCTGAGAATTTATCGATTTCAGTCTGGTCAACGTTTTGAGTAACCGGCATGCGTCTGTTTAGTCCATATAAATAACCTATGTTGGTTCGCACATTACCTTATATTCAAGGTTGCTTCACGGCTAAATTTCAATGCCGCCTTGTAATTGCACAAAAAATGTTCGCTCGAGGCGTTTTGCTGCGATCCATGCCATTAATCACTACATAAATGCTGTTTTGGGTGGTAGACTCGTTGGTTAATCAAGAGACCCCAAATGCGTGCCGGAAGGGAAATATGGCGCAAGGGCGCCGCATTACCGTCCAGCCACGAGAAACTTATAATAAGGGACCAAGCAGTTTATGACTGATAACGCCAAAGAAATTCTCCCGATTAACATTGAGGAAGAGCTCAAAACATCGTATCTAGACTATGCGATGAGCGTTATAGTTGGGCGAGCGCTGCCTGACGTAAGAGATGGTTTAAAACCAGTACACCGCCGTGTGCTGTTTGCCATGAACGAACTCAAGAACGATTTTAACAAGCCTTATAAAAAATCCGCTCGTGTAGTAGGTGACGTTATAGGTAAGTACCACCCGCATGGTGATTCTGCTGTTTACGACACAATCGTTCGTATGGCGCAGCCTTTCTCGTTGAGATACATGCTGGTAGACGGCCAGGGTAACTTCGGTTCGGTAGACGGTGACTCCGCTGCTGCAATGCGTTATACCGAAGTGCGCATGGCCAAAATTGCCCATGAATTGCTGGCCGATCTTGAAAAAGAAACCGTGGATTTTGTCCCTAACTACGATGGTACAGAACAAATACCTGCCGTATTGCCTACCAAAGTACCCAACCTGTTGGTTAATGGTTCGTCGGGTATCGCGGTTGGTATGGCCACTAACATTCCGCCTCATAACCTCACTGAAGTTATCAACGGCTGTATTGCGTTAATTGAAGACCCAACTCTGGGTATTGAACAGTTAATGGAATACATTCCAGGCCCGGATTTCCCCACTGCTGCAATGATCAGTGGCCGCAAAGGAATAGACGACGCCTACCGCACCGGTCGCGGTAAAATTTACCTGCGTGCCCGTGCTGAAATCGAAACTGAAAGTAACGGTAAAGAAACCATTATCGTTCACGAAATTCCCTACCAGGTTAACAAAGCGCGATTAATTGAAAAGATCGCCGAACTGGTAAAAGAAAAGCGCATCGAAGGCGTTTCTGCATTGCGTGACGAGTCTGATAAAGACGGAATGCGCATTGTAATAGAAGTAAAGCGCAACGAATCTGCCGAAGTATTACTTAACCATTTATATGCCAATACACAGTTGCAAACTGTATTCGGTATTAACATGGTGGCGCTGGATAACGGTCAGCCCAAAGTATTTAACTTAAAGCAAATACTGGAAGCCTTTATTCTTCATCGCCGTGAAGTGGTAACACGCCGTACGGTATTTGAATTACGCAAGGCCAGAGAGCGTGCACACATCCTTGAAGGTTTGGCGATTGCGCTGGCTAATATCGATCCGGTAATCGACCTTATTAAAGCGTCGTCCAGCCCGGCCGATGCGAAGAAAGGCCTGATTTCACAAGGTTGGGAATTGGGCGACGTAGCCGAAATGCTGCAACGCGCAGGCAATGACGCGGCCCGTCCGGACTGGTTAGCACCGGAATTCGGTATTCGCGATGGTCAGTATTATCTTACTGAACAACAAGCCCAGGCTATTCTTGATTTACGTTTACACAAACTGACCGGACTTGAACACGAAAAGATCCTGGACGAATACAAACAGCTGTTGGAACTGATTGCAGAATTGCTGCACATTCTGGGTAGCCCTGAACGTTTGATGGAAGTAATTCGTGAAGAGCTTGAGAAGATCCGTGAAGAATTTGGCGATCAGCGCCGTACGGAAATCACTGCGGCCAGCCATGACATCGACATCGAAGATCTGATTGAGCAGGAGGACGTGGTAGTTACCTTGTCTCATGAAGGTTATGTGAAGTATCAGAAGCTGACTGAATACGAAGCACAGCGTCGCGGTGGTAAAGGCAAATCTGCCACTAAGATGAAAGACGAAGATTTCATTGAAAAACTACTGGTTGCCAACACCCACGATCATATACTGTGTTTCTCAACCCGAGGCCGTTTGTACTGGTTGAAAGTGTATCAGTTACCGCTGGCCAGCCGTAATGCCCGTGGTCGACCCATAGTGAATATTCTGCCGTTGGAAGATAATGAGCGTATTACTGCTATTCTGCCAATTAAAGAATTTGAAGAAGACAAGTTTGTTTTGATGGCAACGGCCAATGGTTTAGTGAAGAAAACCAGCCTGACCCAGTATTCACGTCCGCGTAGTAACGGTATTATTGCGGTAAACCTGAATGATGGTGATGAACTGATTGGCGTGGCGATCACCCACGGTGATGACGACATCATGTTGTTCTCTGATGAAGGTAAAGTGGTTCGTTTCAACGAAAAACTGCGTGATTCAGAAACCGGCGAAGTGAAACTTGATCCAGAAACCGGTGAAGAGCTGTACGCATTACGTCCAATGGGACGCACCGCTACAGGCGTTCGTGGTATCAAGCTTCAGGAAGGCCAGAAAGTGGTATCACTGATTGTACCTAATGGTGATGGCGCCATCCTGACGGCCACTGAAAATGGTTACGGCAAGCGCACACCGCTTGCTGATTATCCTGCGAAGAGCCGTGCGACACAGGGCGTAGTGTCAATAAAAGTGTCTGAACGCAACGGCAAGGTTGTTGGTGCAGTTCAGGTGCAGGAAAACGACGAAATTATGTTGATTAGCGATGCAGGTACACTGGTGCGTACCCGCGTGAGCGAAGTATCAACGGTAGGTCGGAATACACAGGGCGTAAGACTGATTCGCACCGCTGATGACGAACATGTAGTGGCGTTACAGCGCATTGATGAAGTTGAGGAAGTTCTGCCAGAGCTTGACGAAAATGGTGAAGCACTGGAGACCACAAACACCGCAACAGACGGTGATAATAATGAGCCTGCGACAGACGAATAAATCCTGATTTAACAGGAATATAAATGGTGAACAAGCGGCTGTGTGCCGCTTGTTTTTTTAGCCGTCAGGGATGTATGTATTTCACAGTAAGTGTTTAATCACCCAGGTAAAATACCAAACGTCCATAACAGTGTTTAAGAAAGCTCATGAAACAAGTATTTAATTTCAGTGCCGGTCCAGCCATGCTGCCAGCAGCGGTAATGACCAAAGCACAACAAGAATTCACTAACTGGCGTGACAGCGGTTGCTCAGTCATGGAAGTCAGTCACCGCGGTGCTGATTTTATTGAAATCGCTGCTCAGGCTGAGCAGGATCTTCGCGACTTGCTTAGTGTGCCAGACAACTACAAAGTACTGTTTTTACAGGGTGGTGGGCGAGGTCAGTTTGCCGCAGTACCGTTGAACCTGTCGTCCAGTAACGATACATCACTGCATCTTGTCAGTGGCTCATGGTCTCGTGGTGCCGTGGAAGAAGCGGAAAAGTACAACCAGGCCAAAGTCATTGGTGAAGTGGTTGAGCACAACGGTTTTCAAACCGTGCCTAAACCCGCGTTGGCAGATATCGACCAATCAGCAGCGTATTTGCATTTCTGCCCCAACGAAACGGTTGATGGTATTGCATTTGACTGGTTGCCAGACGCAGGCAAGGTGCCGCTGGTAGCCGATATGTCATCAAACATCCTTTCTAAGCCAATTGATGTAAGCAAATACGGTGTAATTTATGCCGGTGCTCAGAAGAATATTGGCCCGTCTGGTTTGTCGCTGGTCATTGTTCGTGATGATCTGATTGGTAAGGCTCGTCAGAGTACGCCATCGATTTTTGATTATGCGTTAATGGCAAACAGTGACTCCATGTACAACACGCCGCCTACATTTTCATGGTACCTGGCTGGTCTGGTGTTCCAGTGGTTAAAAGAGCAGGGTGGTGTTGAAGCCATGGCCAGTGTCAATCAGCATAAAGCTGACTTACTGTATACCGCTATTGATGATTCGTCGTTCTATCGCAACAACGTTCATCCGGATAACCGTTCAATTATGAATGTGCCTTTCCATCTGGCCGACCCTGCGCTGGATAAAGTGTTTCTTGAAAAGTCTAAGGAAGCGGGTTTGATGGCACTGAAAGGTCACCGCTCAGTGGGTGGAATGCGCGCCAGTATATACAATGCAATGCCGGTAGAAGGTGTGGAAGCGTTGGTGAAATTTATGCGTGAGTTCGAGGAGCATTACGCATGACAGTAGCGCAATTAACGTTATCGCCTGTAACCACCGTAAACGGTGAAGTGAATGTACCCGGCTCGAAAAGTTTATCGAATCGGGCCTTACTGTTAGCTGCATTGGCAAAGGGTACGACTACCCTGACTAATTTGCTCGACAGCGACGACATTCGGCATATGTTAAATGCACTGACGCAGCTTGGTGTAAGTTATTCTTTAAGCGAGTGCAAAACAGAGTGTACCGTGCAGGGTCTGGGTGGCGCGTTTAATCATGAAGCACCGTTAGAACTGTTTTTGGGTAACGCAGGTACTGCCATGCGTCCTCTGTGTGCCGCACTGGCCGCTTCCACTGTGAACGTAACACTTACCGGTGAGCCTCGCATGGAAGAGCGCCCGATTGGCGATTTAGTTGATGCTCTGGTAGAGGCGGGCGCGGACATTACTTACCTGAAAAACCCGGGTTACCCGCCGTTACACATTGCAGGAAAAACGCTGCAGGGTGGTAAATTATCGGTAGATGGCAGTGTATCCAGTCAATTCTTAACGGCTCTCTTAATGGCAGCGCCTTTATTTAAGGAAGACACGACTATTAGTATTAAGGGTGATTTAGTGTCTAAGCCTTATATAGACATTACCCTGGATACAATGGCTAAGTTTGGCGTACAGGTTGACAATCACAATTATCAGCACTTTACCATTAATGCCGGTCAGCAATACATTGCGCCTGAGCGTTTTTTGGTTGAAGGTGACGCGTCATCTGCATCGTATTTTTTAGCAGCAGGGGCGATTAAAGGTGGCACAGTAAAAGTAACCGGGATTGGCAAACAAAGCATTCAGGGCGATATCCGTTTTGCGGACGTGCTCGAAGCAATGGGTGCCAAAGTGGAATGGTTCGACGATTGTGTGGTGATCCACGGCGCGCCGTTACACGGTGTTGACATGGACATGAATCACATACCGGATGCCGCCATGACAATCGCGGTTGCAGCATTGTTTGCCGAGGGCGATACGTGTATTCGCAATATTTATAACTGGCGGGTAAAAGAAACCGACCGGCTAAATGCCATGGCAACAGAATTGCGCAAATTGGGCGTGGATGTAGAAGAAGGACACGATTATATTCGCGTTACACCTGCCCCTGAACTGCAGCATGCTGAAATCGATACTTATAACGACCACCGCATTGCTATGTGTTTTTCGCTGGTGAGTTTAAGTGATACGCCAGTAACCATTAATGATCCGGGCTGTACTGCCAAAACATTTCCTGATTATTTCACGCGATTTGCCACAATCTGTCATCGTTAAGTCAGATTTCATTTTTATCATGCTCACTGGCTGTAGCGCAGTGAGCATGAATTTCCTCTCATGGCAATATCCTGCACTTTCTCAGTAAGAATATGACAATGAAAATCAAACAGGTCGGAGCATTATTGACTTGTATCATTGCCAATTCGACTGACACGCGTATAATTGCGGCCGATTTCGACAATCCATTAACAAAAATTTAAATAACTGGAGCAGGTATGCATCCAACACCCGTAGTAACGGTAGATGGCCCGAGTGGTGCCGGGAAAGGGACCTTAAGCGCTTTATTGGCAGAAAAATTGAATTGGCATTTGCTCGACAGCGGTGCGATTTACCGGGTTTTGGCGGTTGCCGCCATGCATCACGATCTACCTATTGACGACGAAGCCGCCATAGTGCCGTTGGCTTCCGGTCTTGACGTGAGTTTTGAGACAGAAAATAACCAACGCCGTGTGGTA
>NZ_JBLBUE010000155.1:0-8082 GCF_047290655.1 Alteromonas sp. AMM-1
AGCAGCAAGTTTCAGAATACGGCGCAAACATCGCAGCTGTGGTGCAGTGGGATAACCGCCCCTACGAGGCCATTATTCGCCACGCAATCATCTCCAAGGCCGATATAGTGGTAAAAGCCACTCGTGCACATGATGATTTACGCTCAGTGATCTTTACCCCAACCGACTGGCACCTGGTAAGAAAATGCCCGACTCCCGTCCTGTTGGTTAAAGAGCACGGATGGCCGGCGGATGGCAATATTATTGCTGCGGTGAATGTGGGTACTGAAGATCGGGAACACGCGCAGCTCAATCACAAGATCACGGAAATCGCCCGAGACTACGCATCACTGCTCAGCGGTCATGTTCATTTGGCCAACAGCTACCCTGCTACTCCGCTTAATATCGCCATAGAAGTACCGGAGTTTGATCCTGAAAGTTACAATGCATCGGTAAAAAACCACCACCTTGAAGAGATGGAAAAACACAGTTCACGCTTCGGAATACCGTTAGATCGCTGTCATGTGAAAGAAGGTCTGCCAGAAAAGGTCATTCCATTTGTGGCCAAAACCATCGATGCAGAATTAGTGATCATAGGCACCGTTGGGCGAGTCGGGATTTCTGCGGCATTAATTGGCAATACTGCAGAACACGTTATTGATGAACTGAACTGCGATGTACTCGCCATTAAGCCTGACGGATTTGAGTCACCGGTAAGGGCTTAGCCCTTACCGGTTAGCCATATAATGTTTACAGAGCACGGTCGATTCTTCTAAGCGCCCGGTGTTGATGATACAATGCGGCCTGAGCAGTTACAGGTCGCCAGATTAATGAGTTTACAGGTAAATTCTCTGGGTACGCTTGCACCGTCCCAGTCCAAACAAAAGTACAATTTTAACAAGCTTCAAAAACGCTTGCGCCGCAATGTGGGCAAAGCCATCGATGACTTTGGCATGATTGAACATGGCGATAAAGTGATGGTGTGTCTATCGGGTGGAAAAGACAGCTATACCTTGTTAGACATTTTAATGTACTTACAGCGTATCGCCCCCATTTCGTTTGACATTGTGGCCGTTAACCTCGACCAGAAACAACCTGGGTTTCCCGAGCATGTACTGCCGGATTATTTAAAGACGCTGGGCATCGATTACCGTATTGTTGAAGAAGATACGTATTCCATTGTGAAAGACAAAATTCCGGAAGGCAAAACCACGTGTTCGCTTTGCTCACGATTACGCCGAGGCATTTTGTACCGAACGGCCACTGAACTGGGTGCAACTAAAATTGCATTGGGACACCACAGAGATGACATGCTGGAAACGCTGTTTTTAAACATGTTCCATGGTGGCAAGCTAAAGTCCATGCCGCCCAAGCTGGTAAGCGATGATGGCAAACATGTGGTGATCCGCCCGCTTGCCTATTGCGCCGAAAAAGACATTGAAAAATATGCTCAGGCAGTTGAGTTCCCCATTATTCCATGCAACCTGTGTGGTTCACAGGAAAACCTGCAACGCCAGAACATCAAAATGATGTTACAGGACTGGAACCGTCGGTTCCCGGGCCGCATTGAATCCATGTTCCGCGCTATCCAGAATGTCACGCCTTCGCATTTAGTAGACAGCAATCTTTACGATTTTAAAACCATCAAGGCTACAGGCGTTGCCTCTGATGACGGTGACATTGCCTTCGACAAACCCGATTTTAGTAGTCAGATGATCACCGACGATGTTGATGATAACGCCATTCAAATAGTTAACTTAACGGAATAAATTAATGAAAATTGGCATTGCACTGGGGTCTGGTGCAGCAAGAGGCTGGGCCCATATTGGCGTCATTCAGGCGCTGGAAAAACTGGGGGTTCGCATTGATGTAGTGGCTGGGTGTTCAATTGGTGCTTATGTTGGTGCAGCCTATGCCAGCGGCCATTTACAGGAACTCAAAGAGTGGGCCTGCTCTCTCACTGAGTGGCAAACGCTCAGTTTAATGGGTATTGGCATTCGACGAGGCGGTCTGGCAAGTGGTCAGAAGGTGTTTGATAAACTGGCAGCCGAATTCTGTGCGCCAACCTTTGAGCAAATGCAAAAGCCCTTTGCCTGTGTGGCTACCGATTTATACTCTGGGCGGGAAGTTGTGTTTAATCAGGGTGAAATTGGTAAATCTATCCAGGCGTCCTGTGCCATCCCCGCACTATTCTCCCCCATTAGTCATGAGGATCGCTGGCTGGTAGACGGTGCAGTGGTAAACCCTGTGCCAGTGAATTTATGCCGTCAACTTGGCGCCGACTTTGTTATAGCCGTGAATTTGAATGCCGATTTTCGACCGTTACAAATTGCCAGGGAAACCCAAAAGCACAAGCAAAACCAGGAAAAGAACGAGCATTTCTTTAAGAAAAGCCAGGATGTGGTTCGTCAGTGGTTTTCACCTGAAACCAAGGAAGAAAATACCAAGCAATCGCCTGGGATCCTGGGCGTAATGACGAGTTCGTTGGAAATTCTTCAGGCGCGGGTTACCCGCTCGAGATTAGCCGGCGAGCCACCAGATATTTTAATTGAGCCACCATTAACCGATGTAGGCCTGATGGATTTTCACCGGGCGACTGAGCTGTGTGAGACCGGAGAAAAAGTGATCCAGCGTCTCGCAGAGCAAATTCGCTATCAGCTGGTATTGGACGAGGTGTTACCAGCAGAACAAGTAGCAGCGCCGCTGGATGAGCAAATATCGGAAGAATCTGGTAATCCTGTTACTAAACAGGATGCCGTAACGAACGAAAAAGTCAGTTAAGTTAAGGGCGGATATTCCGCCCTTTTTCATCCGTCGTATTAAAGATTAACTTTTTGCAATCGCCGTAATACGCAGTGGTGCCTGAGGTAAAGTTATCCCTTTACCCTGTGCAAGCCAATCTTTATCAAGCATCAGCATGCCACCATTAATGCCATTGGTGCCTGGAATGGGCAGATTCAGCGATGGATCAGAAAAGCGAAATATAAGTCCGTTGACCGATGGCATCATAAATGACAAAAAACCACCCATTTCATTAAAGAATGCTTCGTATTGACGCGTGATAAAGGCCAGTTCGTCTGCGCTGTACTCGGTTTTAACGTATTGGGCCGTGGTTTCGATTTGCACCGACATATCACACAGATTGGCGGCTTCCTCCAAATCAATCAAAATAAAGGCATCAGCTAGGTTTAATGCACGTTCTTTGGGAACCAGGAATCGTTGTTCTTCACTCACGTCAAGTGGAATGGTTTGTTTTTGCGTGATGATTTGCGCACTGTTTATTTTACACAGGCGATCCTGCCCAACACGCATAAAACCAAAAGCAAATTGCAGCGCTGCCGTGTCTTCATCACCTATTTTATTAATGTGGCTATAAAAGCGCTTGTATTCAACTTCAATGGTCTCGGCATGAGATTGTGCCATAAAGACGCTCAAAATAAGCAAACTAAGAAAACGCGTCATTCGTTGATGTACTCCTGATTAAATCGAATCATATGCTGTAGTTCATTGACATAAGCGGCACCGCGCTCGGAATAACTCATCAGCCCTTCTGCAAGTGCCAGGCCTGTTACGGGAAGTTGCGCGCGTCTGAGTGAAGCGCGAATATGACGAAGCTCTTTATACGCGCTATGGCGATTAAGATTGCGCATGTAATGATACGTTGCGCGCGAAATGTTCTCAAACTTAGCGACTTCGTGCTTTTCTCCACTGGAACGGAGATTTGGTACAAATCCGCAGCCCTTTTTATAACACCAGAGACCGTAAAAATTATAGCCCTCGCTGGCAAACCGGGATGTGCCCCAGGCAGATTCATTTGCTGCCTGCATCAGCACCAGTTCAACAGGCAAAATATCAACGCGATTCAACAATAACTTAATTTGATCTTCAGTGCGTCTATTGTCGTCAATGCGATATTCTTTTATCAACCAGCTCAACCGTTTATCGTCTTCTCTGGTTAGGCCGTGTCCTGCATTCAATTTTCGTTGCAGCGTTTGCAGGTAGTGACGCAAACTCAGTAAATATTCATTTTGCTTTTCTACTTCAGGACGCAGGTAATTAAAAAACGCACGTTTCTTTTCGTTCGTGTCGCTGATAGCGGAAAAATCCGGTACCGGATTGGCGGCTTCTTTGGTTTCAGGGTAATCGAAGATATCAGGATCACGGCTAGCAGTTTTCCAGGCAAGGGCCACTGTGATCGCCATAACGGCAACCAGAATTAGCACAATTTTGCTGGTTTCCCGCTTATGCATCCAGTAAAGAATCCTGCGATGGTGGCTGAGACGTTATGTCTGATTGAGTACCAAATAAATCATTATAAAGTTGTCCCAGCACAAGGCTGTAAATTGGGCCGACCCAAAAAATAGCTAAGCCCATGGTTAAAAACACCAACGTGAATAACAATACAAACAAAATGAGTAGCAATAAAAACGGCAGCAGATAGCGGTTAACTACTTTGGCCGACAGAATAATTGACTGTATGACGCCTGCCCGTTGTTCAGCAAGTATCACAACTGCAAATTGGGTAACCAGATAGACGTAAATACCAGGCAAAATTAACAGCATAAAGCCAAGCTGCACCAGTAAACTGGTCAGTAGATTTAAGGTTACCAGAGCAAGGGTTAGCGAGAAGTACGCGCTCAACTCGGATACATCAGCCTGTTGGTTAGCCGACAACTTCACACCTAGCATGCGAAACCCCGCCAAAAGCGGTGACATGATCACCAGCATGATGATGTCTATCATGCCAACCGGACTGTTTTGCATACCCTCAACCGAGCTGGTATCAACATTGAATACTGACATTAATACCAATGTGCTCGCCACACCAATTAACAACAGCATACCAACGGCTTTGATAAAGGTTAGCAAATTAGACTTGTACAAGTCCTGACTGTTATTAAACAACGCTTTGAAATCAAATCGATATTCACCATTTAACGCGCGTTCGAGGTTACTTTTTCCTTGCTCAGGCTGCATAGTTTCCGACAAATATTATTCGTTACTGCTCTTGGCGCGCAGTATAACACCTGCACACAGCATCCCCAACCGGCTTCAGCTTATCCCACTGGTTCACAGCGTAACTAGCCTTACCGCCAAGCCAATAAGCACGACGCCCATCAACCTGTCGAGCCAGTAGCCCTTGTCTCCAATGAGCTTCACCACACTTGATGTGCTGAGCAAATACGACAACATGCAAAACCACAAGCCAGTTGCGACGGCCAGATAAATCCCATAAAGCGCTTTTACCGAAGTTGGCGTATCAACGTTAATAAATGCAGTAAATAATGATAAGAAAAATAAGGTGGCCTTTGGATTCAATCCATTTGTTAAAAAGCCATTGATCAAGGCTTTTTTCGGGCTCACTTGGGTTTGTTTTGCATCAGTACTGATGTTAGCCGACGAGTTTCCTGGTTTACTTTTCAACGCACCAAAGGCCAGATACAACAAGTACGCGGCAGACAAATAACAAATCGCAGAATAGAGCCAAGGCGTAGTTTTTATCACAACGCTCAGGCCAACCAGGGAGTAAGCCACATGTAATAGAATGCCCAGGCCAACGCCAACACTGGCGTACATAGCAATTCTGCGCCCGTGATTGACGCTGTATCGTACAATAATCGCAAAGTCCGGCCCCGGGCTGGCAACGGCGACCAGATGTACCAGTGCGATAGTAATAAATTCGCTTAGATATTCCATTAACTTACTCTAATCAGTTGAGGTATTGCTGAATAAACTGCGATACAAAGGCTGGCAGTGTTTCTCCCGCCGGACCGGTGATGCGCTGATCAAAAAAACGGTTTTGTTGACCCGGTTCCAGATTCATTTCAATGGTTTGCGCACCACTTTCTGCGGCTATGGACACAAAATTGGCAGCAGGATAAACCTGGCCTGAAGTACCCACCGCAATAAAAATATCTGCTTGCGCCAGCGCATCGATGATTGTATCCATGTGCATAGGCATTTCACCAAACCACACAATGTCTGGCCTGAGTGGTTCCGCTGGAATACAGCACCGGCAGCCGGTTGTATGATCAAAATCGTCATACCACATTCGCGATTGACCGGACGCACAACATCGCGCAGACAACAGCTCACCGTGCATGTGCAACACCCGTTCACTACCCGCTCTTTCATGCAGATCATCAACGTTTTGCGTCACTAACAGAAAGTGCTCACCTAAGCGCTGCTCAAGGTCTACCAATGCAAGGTGAGCGGCATTAGGCTTAACATCGGGAGACTGCAATTGTGCTCGACGTGCATTATAAAATCGGTATACCAGCGACGGATTGCGAGAAAAGGCCTCCGGTGTAGCTACGTCCTCTACCCGGTGATTTTCCCACAGACCATTGTTGTCCCGAAACGTTTTCAAACCGGACTCGGCAGATATGCCCGCGCCAGTTAGCACCACTACGCGTGGTAATTGTGGATTAGCCATGCTTTGTAACTACCGGGAATGTGTTACCCGCGCCCCACTCTGCCCATGAACCATCGTACACAGTAACCTGCTGAGCTCCACACTCCAACGCAGCCATTCCCACAATACACGCCGTAACACCGGAACCACAGGAACACAGTAACCGTTGTTCAAGGCGGATATTCGCATTAGAAAAATAGCTTTTGAGGGTGTCGGATGATGCCAGAGATTTGTTTGCAGTTAACAACTCAGTAAATGGTACATTGACTGCGCCTGGCATATGACCACTGCGTAAACCTGCACGCGGCTCAGCCACTTCACCATTAAATCTGGGCCGGCTTCTCGCATCCAAAATAGTAACATCAGGATTATCCAATGCATTGACTACACCATCAGAATTGCAGAACCAATCTGCTTGAGGTTGCGCCAAATATTGAACGGGCTCAATGCTTTCAAGTGATTTAAGCGACTGACTCACCGGCAATCCTTTGGCCTTCCAGGCTGGCATACCGCCATTAAGTACACATACCCGCTGATGACCGAGCGCTTTGAGCATCCACCACAAACGAGGGGCGCAAAACAAACCGTAATTATCGTACAGTAGCAAAGTAGTAGAAGCGGAAATACCAAGCCCACCCAGTAACGTGGCCATTGCTTGTGCAGATAACAGCGTATGAGGCAAATCACCGCAGTGATCACTGCCTTCGGCATCCAGGTCAATCTTAACCGCACCGGGTATATATCCGTCGCTGGCCGTGTCTTTTTCACCTGATACCGGATTGCTCATAGAAACCAGAACTACCTGAACATTGTTCAGCGTATCCTGGGAAATATCATCAACTGAAATAAACCGCTGCACTGCAATTCCTTACATTACGTGTATTGCATTGCAGTGTACCACTTTGTTCTATTTGAGTAATACCATGACTCGGTTTAATGACTGATTTAACGGGACATCCGGATAAAATCGAATTCGCTGAACTACGAGCGGACAATCAGCCATAACCTCGTTATTAGCAGGAATAAACTGGTCTATAAGGGTATGTGCTGCTTGCTGGATCAGATGATCGCCACCTTCAATATCCATCACGGCATAACGACCCGCTGGCAAGCTGGTTTTATATACTTTAGTGTCTGCCAGTAATGGCACAGCGCGAATAGCCTCGCACATAATATCGACTCTTACATCGCCGTGTGCTCCAAAAGGATCCTGCCAAAATGCGTTGTAGGTCCGACTGATAGACGGCGATAGCTTATGCTGCTGTCGCCACGCGATAAATTCCCTCACAGTAACCGGAATAGAAGACGGATTGCCTCTATGGGACATGGCATAAACCGCAACTGCGGGTAACGCTAAAATATGTGGCTCGTTGTGTTTCGCATTATCTGATTTGTTGTGTTGGTCTGTAATGCGTTGCAACGCTGCTAACGTTTCTATATGCGGTAAATTTTCTATTTTTATATGTCGCCGTTGAAAATCAGTAGGTGTAAAGCCGGTTACCCGCTTAAACGCGCGCCTGAAACTATCAGTACTGTTGTATCCACACAAAATGGCCACATCAGTAAAACGCAGTGACTGCCTGTAATGCAATAGGTAACAACCACGATGAATCCGCAATAGTTCCACTAATTTTCCGGGTGTCATACCGGTAAGCTTACTCACTTGCCGATGAAAATGCGTTTCGCTG
>NZ_JBLBUE010000156.1:0-8071 GCF_047290655.1 Alteromonas sp. AMM-1
AACCAGTATTGCCGCAATGAGAGTGGGAATACGCATGCTGCTAAAACGAAATAAGTTGCCTGATTTTGTAACATTATTGCGGCTCTTTATACGTTTGTCTGCGGTAATGTGTAACGACTTTTTACTACGCTGAGCTAAGTGGAACAAAAATTTACAAAAATTCTGTTCAAATTGTGATTGTAAATGTTGGTTTCTCTGCCTATTATGGTTTGAGTATCAATAACTATACCTAAAACAAAAGATGGTGCGACCATGCTAAATCGATTGCAAGAGTCAGATATTAAGCTGCTGCGGGTGTTTTACGCGGTAGCGAGTTGTAATGGATTTACCGCTGCTGAGCCGGTGTTACGTATGCAACGCCCTAACATCAGTGCGGCAATTAAAAAGCTGGAAGAACGACTGGATTTGGTATTGTGTCATCGAGGTCGTGGTGGCTTTCAAATGACCAAAGAAGGCGAAGTGGTATTTCAGGAAACCAAGCGCATCTTTAATGCGTTCGATAACTTCGTGTTCAATCTGAAGTCGCTGCACGACGATTACTCTGGTCACATTACGCTGGTACTGATGGCAGGCTTGCCTTTGTCAATTCACCTGGCTGTGAGTCGCGCCGTAAAAAGCACCATGAAAAAGTTTGATGATATTCACGTGAATATTCAAACCCGCTTGTACAACGAAGTAGAGCACGTGGCGCTTTCAGGTGAATGCCACCTGGTTGTATCTACTTATGATATGGTGAAGCCGGAATCGGTCACTTTCCATACCATTGGTACGTCCTGTAAGGGGCGCTTGTACTGCGCGCCATCACATCCGCTGGCCAAGTTCCGCGACGTAGATAAACTGCCCGATAATGTTCGGATTGAAAATTATCCGGCAATTGGGATCTCCGGTTTGTCTTCGGCTAACTACATCGATGGCGACAGTCGCCTGGCTATTCAAACCTTTTCCGATTCATTCGACGCCGCTATGTCTGCCATGATGACGGGCGAGTACATTGCTATTCTGCCTGATTACATGGCAAAAGAGCAGGGCGTAGCACTGGGGCTGGTGCCCATTGCTAACGGTAAAATGTTTAACTTTAGCCACGAATTATTTGTAATGAACGGCAAAAATACCCGACTCAACCCTGTGCTGCGTTATTGCATTAAAGAACTGAGCCACTTTATTACCGAAAGTCAGAAGTAGCCTGGTATCAGGCTACTGCCGCGGCAGAGTTGCCGTTTATTCCTGTTGGCGATGGTTTACTGAAATGTCACCGCCAGCAAAGCCGAATTACCATTTATCCGCACTGACGGGTCTGCTAACCAGGTATGGTAGCAGTGGGGAGCAATTGCCCCATCACTCCATACTACCTGGCCAGTCTTTTATTGTTATTAACTTTCGTACTGAAGTGGGTCGGTAGCATTGTTGTCACGGAATGCTTCAAGACGTTCCTGACAGGCGCCGCATTTTCCACAGGCCAGTTCACGTCCGTTGTAACAGGTCCAGCTTTTGTTGTAATCCAGCCCCATACGCAGACCATCCGTTAAAATTGCCGTCTTACTGACTTTCAGGTAAGGCGTAACAATTTCAATGGCCTCGTAGTTGGCAATGGCGCAAACCGCATTCATTTTCTCAACAAATTCCGGGCGACAATCGGGGTAAATGGCGTGATCGCCAGTATGGGCGCCATAATATACCTTGTTTGCATCCATACTTACCGCATAACCAACCGCAAGCGAAAGCAGGATCATATTGCGGTTTGGCACTACAGTTTGCTTCATGCTGGGCTCTGCATAATGGCCTTCCGGCACATCGATATCGTCGGTTAATGCCGAACCGCCAACCAAACTATTAATTGCGGAGATGTCTACAATTTTGTGGGAAATACCCAGCTCTTTGCAGACGTTGGCCGCATAATCGAGTTCTTTTTTATGGCGTTGGCCATAGTCAAACGACAGGGCATAAGGGGTTTTGCCCTCTTCGATAGCTTTATTCAGCACGGTAAAACTGTCCATGCCACCGGAATAGATCACAATCACTTTTTCAGACATAACGGAGTATAATTATAGAAATCATAACGGAATTTTAAGCTATCCCTGCTAAAATCCCAACTACCAAGACGACAGGAATACAGATTTGACAGATCAGGTACTCAATATTAACGAAATGTTCGAAACCATTCAGGGCGAAGGAGTGTACACCGGCGTACCTGCAATCTTTGTGCGCTTGCAAGGATGTCCGGTTGGTTGTCCCTGGTGCGATACCAAACATACCTGGGTACTCGATGAAAACCTGATTGACAGCGTAGATGCAGTGATCAGGAAAAGCGAAGAGTCAGAACGTTTCTTTGGTATCTCCGATTTAGGTTTGCTGGCTTTGTTTGAACAACAGGGGTATCACGCCAAACACGTTGTGATCACCGGTGGCGAGCCCTGTATGTACGATCTCACCGGGTTAACTACGCTGTTGCATGAGCGCGGTTACACGTCGCAAATTGAAACCAGTGGCACGTTTGAAGTGAAGTGCGCGCCTCAAACCTGGGTAACGGTATCGCCTAAGGTGAACATGAAAGGGGGCTATGAAGTGCTAACCA
This sequence comes from Alteromonas sp. AMM-1, assembly GCF_047290655.1. NCBI lineage: Bacteria > Pseudomonadati > Pseudomonadota > Gammaproteobacteria > Alteromonadales > Alteromonadaceae > Alteromonas > Alteromonas sp. AMM-1. The sequence continues at coordinate 2,573 of NZ_JBLBUE010000156.1, forward strand.
GCGCCCTACAGCGCGCTAATGAGATAAAGCATCCTATTGCGATGCAAAAGCACGTTGATGAGCTGGATGCGTTGCTAAAGAATATCGAGCTTGGTAACAAAGTAGTGTGTTTGCAGCCAATCAGTCAGCAGGCCAGGGCCACTGAGCTGGCAATTAAAACCTGTATCGAGCGCAACTGGCGTTTGTCGCTGCAAACCCATAAATATCTGGGAATTGCCTGAATGTTTGGTACGCTGTGGAACAGGGTTGTTAATCGGGTACAGGATATGAACTTGAAATCAGTAGCGCTAGGGCTGTTCACTGCCGGGGCTCTGTTGTGGCCTGCATGGGTGTCGGCTGCCAACTGGTCAATTCACTACCCGCGGCCAATCGATGAAAATGATCAGCGACACGAATACCCTCTAACGTTGCTTAAACTGGCGCTAAGTAAAACCGGTGTGCGCTATACACTTACGCCTTCTGAGCGGATCTTGTTGCAAGGCAAGTCCATTCGGCAGTTAAAAGAAAACCGCGAAATCAATATCTTGTGGGTAATGACCGACGCACAGCGGGAAAAGGAATTGTTGCCTATTCGCATTCCTATCCATAAAGGACTCATAGGCTGGCGGGTGTTTTTAATCAACCAAAGCATGATCGACCGATTTGATCAGGTAACCGATTTTCAGTCACTTACCAAGTTTACGCCTTTGCAGGGAGCGGAATGGCCAGACACCAAAATACTGCAATCCAACGGATTTAACGTGCAAACAGTCAGTGACTTTCCTGAAGCATTTAGCAGACTGGCAATGCATCAGGGCGATTTCTTTCCACGTGCTATCAGTGAAGTATTGGGGGAGTTGAGTTATTCGTCGTTAGATCCCGATATCGTTTTAGAGAAAAATCTGATTATTCATTATCCAACGGCAATGTACTTTTTCGTTAACCGCTCCAATCCTACAATGGCCCGGTTAATCGAAACAGGACTGAGACGTGCGCTGGAAGATGGCTCTTTCGATAATATTTTTGTGAGCCACCATCGCGAGGCACTGCTTAAAATGGACATTGGCAATCGCAAGATTTTTCATCTGGAGAACCCATTATTGCCACCGGGCACACCATTGGATGATGATGCATTGTGGTTCGATCCGGAAAAGCATACGCCGGAAGCTAATCAGTAACAAAAACTAAGCATAAAAAAACCAGCGAATTCGCTGGTTTTTTTGTGTTTGATGAAGCTTACGCTTTACCGTGCACGTCTTTCATAGAGCGGCCTGACGGATCAGCGTTGTTCTTGAAGCTTGCATCCCATTCCAGTGCTTCCACTGTACTACACGCAATGGATTTACCGCCCGGTACACAGCGCGCTGCTGTTTCTTGCGGGAAGTAACCTTCAAAGATGGTGCGGTAGTAATAACCTTCTTTGGTATCAGGCGTATTGATTGGGAAGCGGAACTCAGCCGAGGCCAACTGCTGATCGCTTACTTCCTTCGCAACGAAGTCTTTAATAGAATCAATCCAGGAGTAACCTACGCCGTCACCAAACTGTTCTTTTTGGCGCCACAGTACTTCAGGCGGTAGGGTGTCACCATTGTCGAACGCAGCCCGTAAAATGTGTTTTTCCATTTTGCCGTTGCCACACATTTTATCTTTTGGATTCAGGCGCATTGCCACGTCCATGAACTCTTTGTCCAGGAACGGAACACGTGCTTCCACACCCCATGCCGACGTAGCCTTGTTGGCGCGCGCGCAGTCAAACATGTGCAGGCGATCCAATTTACGTACTGTTTCTTCATGGAATTCTTTGGCGTTTGGCGCTTTGTGGAAATACAAATAACCACCAAAGATTTCATCTGAACCTTCGCCTGACAGTACCATTTTGATACCCATAGCTTTGATTTTACGGGTCATCAGATACATTGGGGTAGCGGCACGAATGGTGGTTGTGTCGTAAGTTTCCAGGTGATAAATAACATCGCGAATCGCATCCAGACCTTCCTGAATGGTGAAGTGAATTTCGTGATGCACTGTGCCAATCATGTCTGCCACTTTCTTGGCAGCAATCAAATCCGGTGCCCCTTCAAGGCCTACCGCAAATGAGTGTAAACGCGGCCACCAGGCGTCAGATCTGTCTTCGTCTTCTACGCGTTTGGCAACGTATTTAGCCGCTACGGCCGACACCAGTGAGGAGTCCAGACCACCGGATAGCAATACCGCGTAAGGTACGTCTGACATCAGGTGAGACTTAACTGCTTTTTCAAACGCCTTACGCAACTCGTCGATATTGGACTCGTTGTCTTTAACGGCGTCGTATTGCATCCAGTCGCGTTTGTAATACTTCACTAATTCACCGGTTTTGCTCCACATATAGTGGCCCGGAGGGAATTCACTGATAGTTTTACATACAGGCGCCAGGGCTTTCATTTCTGACGCTACATAGAAATTACCGTGCTCATCGTAACCGGTGTACAGCGGAATAATACCAATATGATCACGGGCAATCAGGTAGGAATCCTGCGCTTCGTCGTAAAGAACGAAGGCAAACATGCCTTGTAAATCGTCAATAAACTCTGCACCGCGTTGCTGGAATAAAGGAAGGATTACTTCACAGTCAGAACGGGTTTTAAAGTTATACGGGGTAGCCAGTTCTTTGGCCAACTGCTTGTGGTTGTAGATTTCACCGTTAACAGCCAGAATTTGCTGACCATTATCGCTGATAAGCGGTTGTGCACCAGTGTCGACATCGACGATAGCTAAACGCTCGTGACATAAGATGGTATTGTCATTATTCCAGATACCCGACCAGTCAGGGCCACGGTGACGCAGCGTTTTGGTTAATTCAAGTGCTTGGGTTCTGAGTTCAGACACATCGGTTTTGATATCTAAGATACCGAAAATACCACACATAGGAAGCGTTCTCTCTTGTCACATAGTTAAAGGATAATGTTTTCTGTCGGTGCTCGATTTGATATACAGCGGTGGATTATTTTTTTGCAGGATAAACCTTTTCACTCGCGAGTACTGAATGTGCCAGCATGAGTAAAAAATGCAAGCTTAATCTTTGATTAATTCGCTATTAAGTATAAAAAAATGCTGCTGGAACGCCCCGGTAGTAGCGTTGGAGCATGAATGTAGCAGGAATGTAGCAAGATCAAGGCATAAGAGCGGCTATTCCCGCAGTGGGGAATAACCGCTTAACGTACATTAAGGACGCTGAAACTCGCTGGATTCACTCCAGGTTGGCCACGCCGCTTTATTGGCTACCATGTAGCCCACTTCCATGAGTAACTGGGTATCCTGAGAGATGCCGCTTAAATCCCAGCCATCGCGGAATTTGTCACACACCTGGTGATAGCAACCGGTTACCACTACTTTCATGTGTTTGCGGTATTGTGCCGTAGCTTCGTCAAACGGGTCGTTTCCGCCCTTGGCATATAATGCAGGTACGCCTGCTTTAGCAAAACTGAAGTGATCAGAGCGGTAGTAGTAACCCGCTTCAGGACGGTCTTCCTGTGTCAGCACGCGCCCTTGACGCTGTGCCGCGGTAGTGAGTTCCTGTTCCAGATCTGATTTACCCATGCCAATGACGGCCACATCTTTGGTTTTACCCAATACGTTCATGGCGTCCATGTTAATGTTAGCAACGGTTTTGTTTAATGGAATTACCGGGTTATCTGCATAGTATTTTGAGCCCAGTAAGCCTTGTTCTTCCGCTGTTACAATCAAAAACGAAATGGAGCGTTTTGGGGCGGGAGTTAGCTGTGTGAAGGCTTCTGCCATTACCAACGCGGCTGCTGTGCCAGTGGCGTTATCGTGGGCGCCATTGTAGATTTGGTCGCCATCCAGGCTTTCATCTTTACCCAGGTGGTCCCAGTGAGAGGTGTAAATAACATGCTCATCCGGCTTTTCAGTGCCAGGCAGCGTAGCCAATACGTTGTAGCTCTTAGATGCCTTAAAGGTGTTGTTTACGGTTACCGTCATCGATTGACCAAGTGCTTTTGAATAGGGGCCTTGCATGGCATTGGCTTTTTCTGTAGCAAAATCCAGCCCGGCATCAGCAAACACTTTGGTAGCGGCTTCCAGTGTTAACCAGCCTTCAACAGCCACGCGGCTCGCGCCTTGATCCGGGCTAACCAGACCGTATTGCGGGCCGCTCCAGCTATTGGCAACCACCGACCAGCCATAAGACGCTGGCGCGGTTTCGTGAACGATAATAGCGCCCGCTGCACCCTGGCGGCTGGCTTCTTCATATTTGTAACTCCAGCGTCCGTAATAGGTCATGGTGGTGCCCTGGAACTTACCACTTTCAGGGTTTTCGAAACCTGGGTCGTTTACCAGAATGACGACGGTTTTGCCGGTGACATCCAGGCCTTCATAATCGTTCCAGTCGTACTCCGGGGCATTAACACCGTAACCAACAAATACCAGCTCGGAATTTTCCAGTGACACAACAGACTGCTCGCGTTTTGACGACGCGACCATATCTGTTTTATACACAAACTCATTATCGCCAATCGTCATCACCATATTGGGATCAGCGGTGATTTCCATTAAGGCCACTTCCTGTAAATAGCTATCGCCATTTCCGGGTTGTAAACCCATACGCTTGAATTCTGAGGTGAGGTATTCAAGCGTTTTACGCTCGCCTTCGGTGGTAGGTAAACGGCCTTCAAATTCGTCAGACGCCAGGGTTTTCAGCGGTGGTGCAATTTTTTCCGGCGTAATAGACGCATATACGTCTTCAAAGTTGTTCTTTTCTGTCTGGGGTGCGGGTGAGCAGGCGGTAAGCAGTGCGCAGCCAGACATCACCAGTGGTAGGACGATTTTTTTCATATTATTGTCTCTTATTGCATTACAATAGCGACCCAGTATAGAGAAATCAGTCGTAACTACCAATCATTCAGCATGAAATCCGTCGCAGTCAGCCATTCATTGAACCAAAGTGTTTCCCTTACATTACCTTTGCGCTCTTTGTTTGCGTATTTTTCTTTGCAAGATGCTAAAAACGCACCTGACATTGCGACTTTAAATCAGATAGCCAGGCAGTTTTCGCCGCTGGCTGGGAGCGAAGTGCCGGCATTTGTTAACGCTGAGCAGTTTGAACATGACCCCCGGTATTATGAAACCATTGTTGCTGAAGCGGGGCAGGTGCCCACCCGGCAGGGCAGTTGGCATGATGCGTTCAATGCGATGATCTGGACGCTTTTTCCAACAAGCAAGCAGCGCTTAAACCAATATCATATTGCCGACATCAATACGTTTGGGGCGCATCCCAGAACACCAAGACGAAACCGGTTGACGCATTTTGACGAATGCGGTGTGGTGCTGGCGGTGCCGGCATCCTTTGTTGAGCAAGGCGATCAGCTGCTGGACGCATTGGCGCATCACCGTTGGACGCGGGCATTTTGTGAGTTACAGCAATATTGGTATTCGCGAGTGTACCCGCTTGTTTTTGGGCATGCCATTTACGAAATGCTGCTGAATCCGTTTATTGGCTTAACGGCAAAATGGCTGGCGGTGGTA
>NZ_JBLBUE010000157.1:0-8050 GCF_047290655.1 Alteromonas sp. AMM-1
AAGCCTTTGCCAGTGGGAGAGTTCATTGAATTTTGAAGGTTATACCCTGTGCGCGATTAATTGCCTGGCTCAATTGCATAGCGTTCTATGATTTGTTTTTGAAAAAAAACGGTTCTTATAGCAGAAGCAAAAACGCCCTGGCGAGAATCGACAGGGCGTTTGTAATGGGGCAATTAGCAATAATTAACCAATAAACTCACTGTTCGGGAAGTTGAGTTTTAAGGTTTTCATAGCATTATCTTTAAGATCTGTCAGTTTCAACTGATCATAGCATTCCACCATAATCTCCAACGCCTGTTGCACCTGGTTAGAATCCGGGTAATTCTCAAGAATATATTTTCCACGGTTTGCAGCGGCAATATAGGCTTCTCTGCGCATATAGAAGCGGGCAATCGCCACCTCGTATTTAGCCAGGCGATTCTTAATGTAAACCATGCGCTGACGGGCGTCGGAGGCATACTTGCTGTCGGGATACTGCTGAATCAGCCTGCGGAAATCATCAAACGCTTGCTTAGACTTAGTGGGATCGCGATCGGTATTATCTATACCTACCAATTCCTGGAACAAGTTATTGTCGGCTTCCATATTGGTTAAGCCGCGCATATAAAAGGCATAATCCACGTCTGCATGATTCGGGTTCAACCGAATGAATCGATCGATGGTGGCCAGCGTTTGATCGGCCTTACCGGATTTGTAATAACTGAATATTAAATCGAGCTGTACCTGATGAGACAACGGGCCAAACGGAAAGCGCGAATCCAGAGCGCTTAACGAAGCTGCTGCTGCAGCAAAGTTGCCGTTTTCCATACTTTCACGTGCTCTGTCGTACAGAGATTGCGCATCCAGGTTCGCGTTGACCACCTGCTCTTCTTTATCTGAAGACGAACATCCAGCCAGGCTAACAATGGCGCCCAGCATCAGTGGTGCAATACAACGGGTAATTTTCATAGTACTTCTTTTTCCTGATCCGTTTTATTCGCTACTGCATTGCGTACAGTAAATTTTCGGTATTTTAACGCACTTGCACGCAAACACCACATAAACACCAAAAGAAAACCGCCAAGTGCGGTAAACCTTGTTATAATCTGCACTTTGCGTTCCTGTTTTAGGCGGTTATGGTACAACAAAGTTCACAAATTTCATTATCAGCGAATACTGAATTTCAACATTTTGGTATGCGGTTAGATCAGGTTGTTGCTGATTTGTTCCCCGATTATTCACGATCAAAGCTAAAAGAATGGATTTTAGCCGGGAATGTGTCGATTAACGGCGTGCCTTGCACTGTGCCGCGTCAAAAAATGACCGGTGACGAAGTGATTTCGGTAGAGGCCGAAATCGAGCAGCAGGTAGTGAATGAAGCTCAGCCCATTGAGCTCGATATCGTGTACGAAGATGACGATATTCTGATCATTAACAAGCCAACTGATTTGGTTGTGCATCCTGGTGCGGGCAATCACGATGGTACCTTGCTTAATGCTTTACTCGCGCACGTACCGGGGATCGACAAAATACCGCGGGCCGGCATTGTTCACCGACTGGATAAAGACACAACGGGTTTGATGGTTGTTGCTAAAACGCTACCAGCGCAAACGCACCTGGTGGATCAGTTGCAGTCAAGGGTAATGAGCCGAGAGTATGAGGCCCTGGTAATGGGCACTATGGTAGCGGGTGGGTTTGTGGATGCCCCAATTGGGCGACACGCAACCAAGCGCACTCTCATGGCTGTTCGGGAAATGGGTAAACCTGCGGTAACGCATTATCGTGTCATCGAAAAGTTTCGCATGCATACTCATTTGAGATTAAAGCTGGAAACCGGTCGTACCCACCAGATCCGCGTGCATATGGCGCACATTAAACATCCATTGGTGGGTGATCCTGCTTATGGCGGGCGATTGCGTTTACCCAAAGGCGCAAGTGAAAGTTTTGCCGATACTTTGCGGGGTTTTAATCGCCAGGCACTGCATGCAGCCCAGCTTTCGCTGTATCACCCAAGTACAGATGAGTGGATGACCTGGCAGGCACCGCTTCCGCAAGATATGGTTAATTTGATTGCTTCGGTTAGAGAAGACACCAAAATCTATGGTATCGATGAATTCTAAGCTGAACAGTCAAACACCGCTGGTTTTCCCGCAATGGCAAGCGCCCCGTGGCGTGGTTGCCTATTGTACTACCCGTATTGGCGGTGCAAGCCTTGCCCCGTTTGATTCGATGAATGTAGGAAACCACGTCGGCGACAGTGCCGACGCGGTAAGCAAAAATCGTGGTTTGTTACCGTTTGCAGATCGGATCCACTGGCTTAATCAAACGCATAGCAGTGCTGTGATTGAATTGCCATCGGTTCAGCATGACGGCGACGCCGCGATTGCCCGGGATAGCCAATCGTTTTGTGCGGTAATGACCGCCGATTGTGTGCCTGTGTTATTATGCGATAACAACGCTACCGTTGTTGCTGCCATTCATGCAGGATGGAAAGGGCTCGCACAGGGAATTATTAGCAATACCATTAATGCTATGAATGTTGAGCCTGGCGTGTTACAAGCCTGGATTGGGCCGGCGATCAGTGCGCACTGCTATGAGGTGGATATCAGCATGGCTGGTCACTTTACTGAATTTTCCGACGCTATCCTGCCGCACCACAAATCAACGAAATGTTACCTGGATTTGCCACGTATTGCCCAGTTGCAGTGTGAACAGGCAGGGGTAGGGCATATTTCGCTGTCACAGCTGTGTACTTATCAACAATCTTCTCTTTTCTTTTCTCATCGCCGGGCATGTCATGCAGGTGAATCCCAAACGGGACGAATTGTCAGCGTTATCGGGCTGTCAGCTTCGTTTTAGTCAGCCCTAAAAAATTTGCGCTAGCGCAATAAATTGCCGTATTTTTGCGCAGTCAGCTTGAATCTTGTTTCTGTCATACCCATAAATGAAGCAAGGTTTTTTACGCACTGTTAAAGAGGTTTTATGCGTTTAGACAGATTTACCAGCAAGTTCCAGATTGCGATCTCTGATGCGCAGTCTCTTGCATTGGGCAGAGATCATCAGTTCATCGAGCCAGTACATTTAATGACCGCATTACTGAATCAACAGGGTGGTTCGGTGCGTTTATTACTGGACTCGGCCAATATTAACGTTAATGCGCTGCGTTCAGCCCTTGCTGAAGCTATTGATCGCCTGCCAAGAGTAGATGGCATCGGTGGTGATGTTCAGTTGGGTAAAGAATCAGTAGTGCTGCTAAACCTGTGCGACAAGATTGCACAGCAACGCAAAGACGATTACATCACGTCTGAAATCTTTGTTCTGGCCGCCATTCAGGATAAAGGCCGGCTCGGCGATATGCTTAAGTCGCTGGGGATCACAAAAGAAAAAATTGAAAAAGCCATTGATACGATGCGTGGTGGTCAGAAGGTAACCGACCCGAACGCGGAAGACGTGCGCCAGGCTTTGGAAAAATTTACCACAGACCTCACCGAACGAGCCGAGCAAGGTAAGTTAGATCCGGTAATCGGCCGCGATGATGAGATACGCAGAACGATTCAGGTACTACAGCGCCGTACTAAGAATAATCCGGTGCTGATTGGTGAGCCTGGTGTGGGTAAAACGGCCATTGTGGAAGGGTTAGCACAACGGATCATTAATGGTGAAGTGCCAGAAGGACTGAAGAACAAGCGCGTGTTGTCACTCGACATGGGCGCGCTGGTAGCCGGTGCTAAATACCGGGGTGAGTTTGAAGAACGTTTAAAAGCGGTATTGAATGAACTCTCTAAGGAAGAAGGCCGGGTTATTTTGTTCATCGACGAACTTCACACAATGGTGGGGGCGGGTAAATCAGACGGTGCGATGGATGCAGGCAACATGTTGAAACCCGCACTGGCGCGTGGCGAATTACACTGCGTAGGCGCAACGACACTGGATGAATATCGCCAATACATTGAAAAAGACGCGGCGCTGGAGCGCCGTTTCCAGAAAGTGCTGGTAAATGAACCAAGTGTTGAAGACACTATTGCTATTCTGCGTGGCTTGAAAGAGCGTTATGAACTTCACCATTCAGTAGACATTACCGATCCGGCCATTGTAGCAGCCGCGACCTTGTCTCATCGCTACATCAGCGATCGCCAGTTACCTGATAAAGCCATTGATTTGATTGACGAAGCTGCCTCAAGCATTCGCTTGCAAATTGACTCCAAGCCAGAAGAAATGGATCGTCTGGAACGCAGAATTATCCAGTGGAAGCTGGAAGAACAAGCGCTTGCCAAAGAAACCGACGATGCCAGCCATAAGCGGTTAGAAATGATCGAACTGGAGCGTGAACAGGCTGAGCTGAAGTTTTCGGAACTGGAGAAAATCTGGAAAGACGAAAAAGAAGCCATGCAGGGCACGCAATCCATTAAGTCTGAATTGGAACAAGCCAAGCTGGATTTAGAAATTGCGCGTCGTGCGTCTGATTTAAATCGCATGTCTGAGTTGCAGTATGGCCGTATTCCCGAGTTAGAAATGAAGCTCGAGAAAGCCGCAGAAAACGAAACCCGCGAAACCTTGTTGTTAAAGAACAAAGTAACGGATGCGGAAATTGCCGAGGTACTGTCTAAATGGACGGGCATTCCGGTTGCCAAAATGCTCGAAGGTGAGCGCGACAAGTTGCTTCGCATGGAAGACGTGCTGCACAAACGCGTAGTCGGACAGCAAGAAGCAGTAACCGCTGTATCGAATGCCATTCGACGTTCACGGGCAGGTCTCGCTGATCCGAATCGCCCAATCGGTTCGTTCCTGTTCCTGGGGCCTACCGGGGTAGGTAAAACTGAACTGTGTAAGTCGCTTGCGGGTTTTATGTTCGATACTGAAGATGCCATGATCCGCATTGATATGTCTGAATTTATGGAGAAGCACTCTGTTGCAAGACTAGTTGGTGCGCCTCCTGGCTATGTAGGTTACGAAGAAGGTGGGTATCTTACCGAAGCCGTACGTCGCAAGCCGTACTCAGTTATTCTGTTGGATGAAGTAGAAAAAGCGCATCCGGACGTGTTTAATATTCTGCTTCAGGTGCTGGATGACGGGCGTTTAACCGATGGACAGGGACGTACGGTCGATTTTAAAAATACCGTTGTGATCATGACCTCTAATTTAGGCTCAGATATCATTCAGGACAAGCATCAGGAAAGTCAGTACGACGAGATGAAGTCGATGGTAATGAGCGTAGTAGGGCAGCATTTCCGGCCTGAGTTTATTAACCGGGTTGATGACATCGTGGTATTCCACCCGCTGGGTAAAGAGCAGATTAAGTCGATTGCTAAAATCCAGTTGGCGTCACTACGGGCACGTTTAGCTGATAAAGGCTACAAACTGGAATTGTCAGCGTCGGCCATGGATAAACTTGCCGATGCCGGATTCGATCCGGTATTTGGTGCAAGACCGCTGAAACGGGCTATTCAAACCCAGATTGAAAACCCGCTGGCCCAGCAATTATTAGCAGGGACAATAATGCCAGAATCTACTATTCGAATAGATGTAGATGGCGATAACCTGCTGATTATCTGATCCATTCAGGGCTCAAAATAAAAACGCCGGCGTATTCAAGCCGGCGTTTTCGTTTATATAACAATATACTATCTGATTGACTCAAGCAGCTCACGGGCCTTTTGCCGGTTGTAAAACGGGCGATTCACTTCTACTGCCTGAGTAAGCTCTTCAATCGCTTCTTCGTATCTGTCCAGTTTAACCAGCGCGTATCCAATGTGATAACGAATTTCAGGATTGTTAGCATCTCGGGCAAAGGCACGACGCAATAATCCAAGTCCTTCTTCCAGCTTATTTGTTTGCACTAAAATCCATCCATAGGTATCCAGAATATCCGGGCTGCTTTCATTCAGCTCAAATGCTTGTTTAATATAGGTTTCAGCCTGATTGAGGTTGCTGTCTAACTGCATGATCGCAAGTTTATTCAGCACTTCTGCTTTATTAAAGGTAGTTTCCTGCTCAAGTAACTGATTGTACAGAATGGATGCTTGTTCAAAATTTTGCTGTATGAAATGGAACTGCGCCAGTAGATTTTTCGCCAGTACATTTTTAGGCGAGGCAGCTATTACTTTTTCCGCTTCGGTAACAAACGTTTGTTTATCATTCCCTATAATCGCAAGGTTATGCAGCATTAACAGCGCTTTATGGAAGTTTCTGTCTAATTCCAATGCGCGTTTTAAACTTGCTGTGGCTTTATCCCGTGATTCAGTTGCATCGTCATACATGGCCTGAATTAACCAGTAATTGGGGTTGTCTTTGTTGTCCTTTGCCAGGGCAACAAGCATGGATTTGGCCGTCTCCAGTTCCCGCGTTTGAATATGCAGGCGAATCTTATCAAGTTTAATTGCTGTGCTGTCCGGAGCGAGTTCAATTGCGCGTTGCAGAGAAGCTAACGCAGCTTCGTTATCACCAACAGCCTGTTGAAGCTGACTCTGCTGAATTAAGAATTCAATAGAGTTTTGCGTAAAGTGCGTAACGATAGACAGGGTCTTTTGTGCTTCCAGTACATTGCGCTTCTGAATGTACACTGACGCCTTAAACAACAGGTACTCAGGATTATCGAAATCCTCAACCAACAAGCGATCCACATGATAAATAGCCTGATCAAAGTCTCTGATACGCTCATGCAATTTAGCTAATTCATACCTTGCATAACTGTAACCGGTGTTGAGCACCAATATGTCGTTGTATAGGTTTATTGCTTTTTCTATGTTGTTAAGTTCAACAAGATTATGCGCCTTTAACAGCAACGTTTGTGGATGCTTTGGTGACAGAGTAAGCAATTCTTCAATTAATGCATTTGAACCTTCAAAGTCACGCTTTCTGCTTAAAATTGCGGCGCGGTTAAACTTGCCTGCAAATAACGTTGGATCTTTATCGAGGGCTAGCGATAACACATCCAGTGCTTCGTCGTAGCGTTTCAATCGAATGAGAATACCGGCTTTTAAGTTCAGAAACTCCGGTTCTTCCGGATAAATAGCCAGCATGGCTTCTGCGCCTTGCAGCGCATCCAGTTCCTGTTCGGCTTGTAATTTCATCATGCTGTAAGTAAACAGGAAGGTAATATTTTTACTGTTCTGTGGGTAATTCTGATCCAGATAAGCGAGCGCTTCCTGTTGTTTACCCCTTGCTGCCATTAAGCGTATCTGAAAGAGTTTTACCTTGGAGTCGGTTGGATATTTGTCTACCAGATCGTCAACTAACTTTTGTGCTTTAAACGCCCGGTTTTGTTTTAAATACAAATCGCCCAACAATAAAGAAGCATCCATATTGTCTAATAATTTGTCTTCGTGTTTCTCCAGCAACAGCATAGCCTGCTTGTTTTGCTGGGTAAGCAGATATGTGCGCGCCAATAACACGATGGCCTGAATATCATTCGGCTTCTTCAACAAATATTGTGAAAAGTCTTTTGCGGCTTGTTCGGTATTTCCATGGAAAAATGCGGTTAAACCACTGATGTAAAGTAACACGGGTTGCTCAGCAATGATTTCGGGTGCCAGGCTGCTCATAATTTCGTTCAATTGTTCGAGCTTTTCGTTACTAACCAGCTTTTCTTTGTCTTTACTTTCAAGCCAACTGCTCAGCAGGATCGCCAGCGGATCATTTGGCGTTTTTCCAATGATTTCATCCACGAATGCACGCGCGCTGTCGTAGTCGTTACTTTCAAGATAAATATCAGCAAGTTTGCGAAGTGTATTGGGATCTTCCGGATTTAATTTTAGCGCCCGTTGCAAACTGTCTATGGCAGTATCAAAATCGCCCTGAGCATGTGCTAACTGACCTTTTAACCGCCAACTGGTTGCATCGTCCTGAGTGGTTTCAAAGGCCTTGTCTAAAAAAGATTTTGCATCAGTGAAGCGTTCTTCAAACAAAGCAACGGAGGCAAGGCCATTTAAACTTTGAGTATAGCCGGGCTGGATAGCCAGACTATCATTATACGCTTTTACTGCGCAGTCGAAGCGGTTCAGCCTGATACAGGCACTGGCTCTTATTTGCAGCCATTTTACTTTCTGTTCGCCAACCAATTTATCGGCTTCGG
>NZ_JBLBUE010000158.1:0-7968 GCF_047290655.1 Alteromonas sp. AMM-1
ACCATGGACAAAACGTCCTGAAATCCCTGAGGGTGGACGCCAAAGAACGCCTGATAACATGTGGCTGCAAACGCACTGACAATAAATGCGAGCCAGATTCTGTGTAGCATAAACAAACCTTATAGAATGTAACGCAATGATGATTGCCGTTTAACCCGGAAGTGAGCAATGCGGGAAATGAAAAGTGTGCGGCAGCGTTGTGCCTGAAACTTGAAACACATCCCTGTTAGTCAATTTTATACGATCAACTAACAGAGACGATACTAGCGTTAGTTGTAAGTAAATAACAATTATTTATTACAACTCTAAGCTTTAAGAGGAATTTTTTAGTTTAAAACGGTTTTCAGTGCGCCAATACAAAAGTCCACGTTTTTGTCGGTACATCCGGCGCCCATCAGTCCGATACGCCAAACCTTACCTGCAAATCCACCCAGGCCGGCACCGATTTCCAGATTAAAATCGTTTAGCAATCTACTGCGCACCGCTGTGTCATCCACGCCGTCTGGGATCTTTACTGCATTTAACTGAGGTAGCCGATACGCTTTGTCTACTGCCATTTCAAGGCCAAGCGACTCTAACCCGCTCACCAGTTTGTCGTGTAATCGCGCATGGCGCGCCCACGCGTTTTCCAGTCCTTCTTCGTGCAATATCACTAATGATTCGTGTGTTGCATAAATACTATTCACCGGTGCGGTATGATGATATGCCCGCTTACCACCTTGCCCCCAGTAGCCAACAATCAGATTCATATCTAAAAACCAGCTTTGTACCGGTGTTTTTCTGGATTGGATAAGTTCGACGGCACGTGGGCTGAATGATACCGGCGAAATGCCGGGCACGCAGCTTAGGCATTTTTGTGAACCGGAATAAATGGCATCGATACCCCAATCATCCACTGCTACTTCAATACCACCCAGTGAAGTCACTGCATCTACAATCGTCAGGCAATTATACTGTTGCGCGAGTTTACACATTGCCGCAGCGTCGTTGCGCACTCCTGTTGAGGTTTCAGCATGAACAAACGCAACAATTTTTGTTTCAGGATGCGCTTTGAGTGCGTCTTCCAGTTTGTTTAGATCGGTTTGGGTGCCCCAGGCGTCCTCAACTACCACTGCTTTAGCGCCACAGCGGATCACATTTTCTTTCATGCGACCGCCAAACACCCCATTAATACACACAATTACTGTATCACCAGGTTCAACCAGGTTAACAAATGCCGCTTCCATTCCCGCCGAGCCCGGCGCAGAAATTGGCATAGTTAACGGGTTTTTGGTTTTAAACGCATACTGGAGCAACTCTTTGGTTTCATCCATCAGCGCAATGAAATCCGGGTCCAGGTGACCAACCGTACTGCGTGCCATCGCATTGAGTACCCGAGGGCTAACATCAGACGGACCAGGGCCCATAAGTGTGCGCAATGGTGGAATATGGCTTTTGTAGGTTTTCATAATCGATGCCTTATTGAACAGTATGCAAACATGTGATGATTGCGTTGAGCCAATGGTTTTGGCTTAAACCGTAATCTTGCTTTGAAACGTATTCTACTTTGGCTACCAGAAACCACAATGCAGCAGGTGACTTCAATTTGGGATTACCATTATTCATGAGGTGAATGTTATAACCTGAAGATTGCAGATAAACTTATACAAAGATGCAGTATGACCGTTTTTCCGGTAAAACCGGTCGTCAATTTGTGGATAAATGTTGCACAACCTGTTTAAAATATGTTCACTTTCGGTGGATTTATTTTATATGTTTGCTTGATGCGTGCAGATATTGGTCTATAATTCAGCCAGTTTGAAGAAATTTTCAAAATTTTGTTTATAAAGTGAGCAGCTTTACGCTATTATTGGTAAACAGCGTGAATACTGTACATCCTCTCCCTTTGTAAAAGTTAGCGCACGGCTCAGCAATGAGCCATTCCCCTAGGCCCGGAGCTTTTTAAGTTCTGGGCATTTTTTATTGTGCTGTATGTTCGCAATCTGACAGGCCAAATAGCCTGCCAGTATTCGATATCAGATTATTCTTAAACACAAGAATAATAACGCTTATTCTTCGCGCAAACGCATCAATCCTTCCTGCATAGTAGAAGCGACTAATTGTCCTTGCTGATTAAATATCTGCCCGCGAACCAAGCCACGTGCATTTTCACTGACCGGGCTTTCCATTACATATAACAACCATTCATTCATATTTACCGGGCGGTGGAACCACATTGCGTGATCAATAGTCGCTATTACCAGGTTTTTATCGGTTATCTGTACACCATGAGGTTGCAATGATGTGCTCAGGAAATGGTAATCACTGGCATAAGACAGTACAGCCTGATGCATTGCCTGATTATTTCCCAACATTTCATTGGTTTTTAACCAGGTGGCACGCACCGGCTTGCGGTTTTTGGCCGTGAATGACGCCACAGCATCTACAGTACGAATATCAATTGGACGGTGGTAGCTAAGGGCCTCACGCATGCGACGCCCCAAATGCTCATAGTTTCGCTCGTACATTCTGATATCGGGTTCAACGTCTTCGGGCGGCGGTACATCTGGCATATCGGCATATTGGTGACTCATTCCCGCTTCCGGTGTTTGGAAAGACGCTGTCATATAAAAAATATTGCGACCATTTTGAATCGCTTTTACCCGACGGGCTGAAAAGCTCTTACCGTCGCGTACAATTTCTACATCATAAACAACGGGCTTTTGCGCATCGCCTGGTAACAAAAAATAACTATGAAAAGAATGTACTACACGATCTTCAGGCACACTTTGATACGCAGCCTGCAAGGCTTGCCCCAGTACCTGCCCGCCGAACAGGGCCCGAAAGCCAAGATCCCAGCTTTGGCCGCGGTACAATCCGTGCTCTAAGGTTTCTAACTCTAATAATGAAGACAATTTAACTTCGTTTTGTTGTTCCAAGGATATCTCCTAAAACGTATTTATTCCCCGGGAAAAGAACACACACTACTTGCGCATATACTCAGCTAATTTACTCAGCTTAATGTCGCAGCCTACTGTGCTTTGGGGTTTCTTGGATAATACTTATCTGCGCAACGTGCGCGATGATCAAAGAACCGCGTGTCTTTGTATGGGAGTTTCATGAAGCCGCTGATCCCTTCCCCACTGATTTCCGGTAACGCCCGCACGATCAAATCTAACAGCGCATTAAACTCATTTTCTTTGGTGTGATCAAGTAATCGGTAGTAGCTGTGAATTTTAAGATGGTGACTCAACGCCTCAAAAATAATGCATCCGGTATGATGTATAGAATTCAACCTGGCAATGGCATCCATAATCGACGCGGGTAACGCCAATAGTTCATCCGGGTCGTCACCGTCTTCAAAATACGAGTGCAAACGGCTCTCGCTGGCACTCAGTGTTTGTACTGATTTTTCGTAAGGAATACGGGTGCCCGGCGCTGCTACAAACGCCCCCTCTGGCGTGGCCCGATCGAAGTGCAGCGTGTTTTTAGCATCAAATAAACAGCATTTAAACACCCCTTTGCGATGAATGGCGCGAGCCAACATCACTACATTGTTCACGGCTTGTTCAAAGGCGCATTTTTTGTCCGGCTCGTGAAGGTTCAAACTCGAATCTATATACACCCCCTCGGGTTGCCAGTTAATAGCCAAACCGCCCACAACGGGGTACTTTGCCAATCGGCTAATGGCGGCCAAAAAGCCTTTTTCTGTGTCGCCCATCCCATCGAGATAGTTTTTGTAATACCGCTCAAATTGCGCATCGTTAATATAATTGAGTGCTTGTACGGTGTCGGCCAGGTTTGTATCAGACGCCCGCTCCCGTAAGAAAGACTTACGCGAGCTGTACACTACGGTTTCGATGGATTTACTGCGACGTCCTACCCAAACGGGCAATAATGCTTCGTTTTGTGGCGGTACGTAACCACCAAATACCAGGTTTTCCAGTAGCGACAAATGCGATAGCAAATAATCTCCGCCTTCCCGCTGGGCCTTTTCATCGTCGCTTAGCATATACGTTAAAATGTCCGACAATACCCGGGGCAACCCCAGAGAAGACGGTGGCACAACCTGCCGGGCAAATCGGGCTGACTGCCCGGAAGCAAGTGCATACAAGGTGCTGGCCATACCCTGTTCATCAAACCTTGGGCTCGACAAGGCACCATTTAACTGTGCATCGCCTATAAAATACACATCACCTAACCGGGCATTGGTTTGCTGCAAGTCCCCAGACATTAAATCCAGCACATTGTTTTGAACGGGCTGCAAATGCTCGTCCAGTTGGGCGAATACCGATGATCCCCAGTCAATGAGCGCTATTTGCTCGTTTTCTTCGTCCCATACCAGATTAGAGGGTTTGATATCGCCATGTACGATCGGCCGAAATTGCCCCTGATGCACGTGCTGACGAAGATCCAATAGGATTTTCCCCAGTTGAACAGCAATTTTTACAACCAAACGTGGGTGCAAAGCGCCATCACGCAAACTCACTTGTTCTAAATCCAGTCCTGGCGCACGCTCCATCATTAAAATTGACTGCCGGCCTTTTTGATGAAAATCGAGTACCTTTGGTACCAGAGGATGCTTTACCATCGACTGCATAAAGGCCTCTTCTTCCAATCTATCCTGTATGCTGGCGGGTAACGTGATACGGGTAAATTTAAATACCCGGTGGCGCTGTTGCTGATCAATTCCGGCAAACGCAAATCCATAAGCGCCTTTACCGATCAAATGAATATCGCGATAGCCTAGGGCACCTAACTGCTCTATACACAGCGCCAGCCAGTCTTTCAATTTTTTCGCGTCGGTATGCGACAGTAAGTAAATTGACTGTTCTTCCGGAATATAAAAGTGCTTTATGCCCTGGGGTTTCATGCGTCGATTTGATGTAACCAGCGAACAGTCGAAGTGGCCGTTACACCCATTTGCGGGGTGAGTTCGTTGAGGATATCGGTTAGCACAGCATCTATTTGCCACGCGGGGTTAATTAAACACACGCCAGAACCGTACATCCCAGTATCTGACGAGGCATCATCAACACACAATTCTGCTTTGAGCACATTGTGAGACAGCGATGCCAGACTCTCGCACATGGCTTCCGACTGACCGGTTTTGTCACCCGCCCGTTCAGATAACAATGGATACCACAGTACAATTTGTGCCTGGGGCCAACGTTTTAGGATCTGCTCAACGGCGGCGATCACTGCGTTGTACTCTTTGCGCTGTTCATAGGGCGGATCGATTAAAATGGCGCCACGATTGGGCTTTGGCGGACACATAGCAATGGTGCCTTCCAGGCCATCGCGGTGATGCACATGACTATGCCCATTGCCACGATATTGCTTAATTGCACCGCGTAATCGTTCGAATTCGCCGGGATGAAGCTCCATCAAATGAAGCTGGTCATTGTCGCGCAGTTGCGAAACCGAGATCAACGGAGAACCTGGGTACTGCTGACGCGCTACAAAATCGCCAATTACCTGCTGATACCGTTGTAACACATGATGCTCAGGCTTCCAGTTTTGCAACAAGGCTACACCGCGTTTAAATTCCTGGGTTTTAAGCGCCTGCTCTCCGTCCAACGGGTAACAGCCCGCACCTGCGTGAGTATCGATTAACGAAAACGGTTTGGTTTTCTGATGAAGCTTGTCTAATACAGCCAACCAGGTGATGTGCTTGATCAAATCGGCGTGATTACCAGCGTGGTAACCATGAAGGTAACTTAGCAAAGTCGGGCTCTCTAACTGAATAACGACCCGCTATCTGTATAGCGGGCGTTAAAATTATGCCGGAGCCTGTTGCTCCGGCGTCAATTGCGTAAGTGTATCGCCGACAACCTGCCTGTGACAATGCCAAACTAGCGCAGCTGGCTCAGCATTTTTACCGGTTCACTAAGGTAATCGCACCACAGGTTGTTAAACTTCACCATGGTAGCGCCGTCGATTACCCGGTGATCGGCAGACCAGCTCAGGTGCATAATGGATGCGCTTATTACGTTACCATTCGCATCAAACCTGGGCAGGGTTTGCATTTTGCCTAACGCAACAATCGCCAGCTCCGGATGATTAATGATAGGCGTTGCCGTGGTACCACCCAGCACTCCCACATTGGAAATGCTTATTGTACCGCCTTTCAGTTGTTCAGAAGACAACTTACCGGCCCGGGCAGCCTGCACAATAGACTGCATTTGGCGGGCAATGTCCATTACGCTCAGATCCTGTACACCTTTAATATTCGGTACCAGTAATCCAATCGGGCTGTCCACCGCAAAACCGATATTGTGTTCGGTAAGGTAATCCAGCGCCGTTTCATCCTCGCTCAAACGCGCGTTGAAGATGGGATATTCCTGCATACATAACGACAACGCCTTAATAAAGAACGGCATATACGTAAGTTTGATATCCTGCTTGGCAAACGTATCGCTCAGCATGGCTTTTAAGTTAATTAAACCCCGCATGTCCAGCTCTTCCGATACCGTAAAGTGCGGAATAGTGCTTACTGAACGGGTCATTTGCTTAGCCATAGCACGCTGAACCGGCGTAAGTGGTACGCGTTTTACATCACCTGCCACAGGTTTCACCGACGCGTTGTTAACAGGCACGTTAACATCATTAGCATTGGGCTGGATAACAGCCGAATTCAGCACCGCCAGTACGTCTTTTTTCAGCACACGGCCCTTTTTACCCGTGGCATTTACCTGTTTTAAATCTACGCCATTTTCACGGGCCAGCCTGCGCACCGCAGGGCTGGCTGCAACTTTGCCTGAAATCATCTTAACAGGCTCTTCACTGCCTTCACTAAACCCATGTGATGGCTGATAAGTCGATTGCGCAACAGGTTGGCTTTGCATACCAACCGAAGGCTCAGATTTAACCGGTGGTGTTTGCTGAGTATTAGCAGAAGCCATCGATGCGACAGCTTCTCTGCCTGCAACGCTCATTTCAAACAGGGGTTCATGCACTTTGGCAATTTCACCCTCCTGATGATAACGCTTCGTCATGACACCGGCATATTTAGCGGGTATTTCCACTACCGCCTTGTCGGTCATCACCTCTACTACCACATCATCTTCTTCCATATGGTCACCTTCATTCAGGTGCCACTTAACGATTTCGCACTCTACGATACCTTCACCGATATCAGGCAGAATGAAGGTTTCATTGGCTACTGAAGGTGTTGTAACCTCAGTTGCATATGTTGGAGATGACGTTTGTACCGCACTCACCGGAACAGGCGCTTCAGTCTCGCCGTCGCGTGCCATCGCAAAAAGCGGCGCGTGTACTTTGGCAATATCACCAGCTTTATAAAATAATTTGGTAATGGTGCCTGAATGCATAGACGGGATTTGTACCGTCGCTTTATCGGTCATCACTTCTGCAACGGGTTGATCTTCCTCAACCCTGTCACCTTCTTTTACCAGCCATTCCAATAGCTCGCATTCCACTACGCCTTCGCCAATATCGGGCAAAATAAAATCTGTCATGTTTTGTCCCTTAGTAGTTCAGTACGCGCTTAATGGCTTCGTAAGTTTTAAATTCATCCGGCATGTATTCTTTTTCATGCGCCAGCGGAAACGGAGTATCCAGGCCACACACGCGCGTGATCGGCGCTTCCAGGTACAGAAAACAATGTTCCTGAATACGCGCCGCAATTTCACTGCCAAAACCGGACGTAACTGGTGCTTCGTGGTTGATCAGCAAGCGGCCTGTTTTCATTACCGACTCCGCAACCGTTTGCGCGTCCCAGGGAAGAATACTGCGTAAATCGATGATCTCGCATGACACACCATCTTCCAGCGCCATATCAGCCGCTTTTTTAATGGTTTCAACCTGAGCCCCCCAGGCCAGCAACGTAATGTCGTTACCTTCCTGTACAATGTCGGCTTTACCTAATGGGATGGTGTACTCTTCTTCTGGCACTTCGCGTACTGAGGCACGATATAAGCGTTTTGGCTCCATAAACAGCACCGGGTTGTCATCGCGAATAGCCGA
>NZ_JBLBUE010000159.1:0-7914 GCF_047290655.1 Alteromonas sp. AMM-1
GCGCTGAAAATGGGTAAAGTCGTTATTCACCACTAAGGTGGCCGACGTAAACACCCATCCTCGTTCATCGCTTTCCACAAATCGTCGGAACTTGGCAGCAATAGACAGCGGCGTCATATGCAGCACAATATGCCGTGGCGTGGTCTCATACCACAGGCTCATGCCATCGTGTTGATCGGTGGTAAACAATGCCAGCTTATCACGCACCTGAACGATGCGGTCGAACAGATTATCCAGGTCTTTGTCGCGGCCAATATGCAGTTTGCATACGTCGTACACAACCCCAACGGCATCTTCCAGACGCGACATTTGCGTGCGGACCTCTTCTCGCTCGAGGTGTTCCACCCAATTGCCCTTGGCCGCTTTATCGGCAAACAGCAATCGCAAATCAGCGGCCTGCATACGCATTTTCTCGCCCGCTTTTTCCAGTTGCTCAGCATCTTTGAGTACGGTGCGATACAGCAGGGTGATTTCCTTGCTAATGTCCTGAATTTGACGGGTAGAAACGGCTTCACCAAAATATTCGCTGGCAATGTCGGGGATTTGATGGGCTTCGTCAAACACTATGCATTCGGCATCGGGGATCAGTTCACCAAATCCGGTGTCTTTAAGCGCCATATCGGCAAAAAACAAATGATGATTTACCACCACAATGTCGGCGTCCATCGCCTTTTTTCGCGCTTTAACTAAATAGCAATCTTCGTAGTCCGGGCAGTCGCGCCCCAGGCAGTTGTCCACCGTGGACGTTACTAATGGCAATACCCTGGCATCTTCCGGCAGGGTTTTGATCTCGCCTACATCACCGGTTTTAGTGGTATTGGCCCAGGCCCGGACAATGGACAATTCATTGAGTACGTCACTTTCAACTAATGTGGAGTTTCCACCATGCTGACCCAGTCTGTGGGTACATAAATAGTTTGCCCGCCCCTTTAGCAACGCCGTTTTGCGGTTACTGGCGAGGGCTTTTTTGATAACGGGTAAATCGCGGTGATACAGCTGTTCCTGCAGATTTTTAGTACCGGTAGAAATAATCGCTTTACCCTTGGCAAGCAATACTGGTGCAAGATACGCGAAGGTTTTGCCGGTTCCGGTACCTGCTTCAATGATCACGCTATGCGACTGTTTGATGGCCCGCTCTACCGCCTCGGCCATATCCGTTTGCGCCTGCCGGGGCTTGAATCCCCTGATTGATTCTGCCAGTAATCCGGTGCCCGAAAACACTTCACTTAACGTGGGCATAGTTTCTCTGTGTGATGTACCAAAACGGGTATTATGCCAAATAAAATTGAAAACGTCTGTGTTTAGCCGGCCAGCCGGTTAATCCGTAACCAAAACGGCCGCAAGAATTACATTTTCGGTATGGCGGCACTAAAATAAATCCGGTAGTCCCATGGATTTAAGGCTATCTCACTGCCTGCTTGCAATTCTTCAATGCTTTCTGAGGCCAACTCGAAATACTTGCCTGGGAACAATTGCTCCTCAAAACGCGCGGTTACGCACTCTTTCGACAGGTTAAGTACAATAAATACTTTACAGGTTGCCTGCATACGCACGAAACTGAACACCTGATCAGATTTGTTATTGGGTACCTGGATCATTCTGGCGCCATACTGGCCATTCCACAGCGCGGGCAAGCGCTTCTTAAGACGAATAAGCTTACTGTACAGATCCCCAATGGGATGCGGCTGCCACTTAATAGGATCGCGTTCGAAAAAAGCCAGACGCTTGGTTTCACCCGCTTCCTGACCATTGTGAATCAGGGGCATCCCCTCGCCCAGAACAGACAAAACAATAGCGGCTTCCAGGCAATCTCCAAATTGCTCACGCTGTGTCCCGTCCCAGGCGTTTTTATCGTGGTTACTCACAAACGTCATGCGATACGCACTTTGCGGCCAGGCTCGCTCATTCCAGGAATAGTATTTTCTGAGTCGATCTACGCTGGCTCTGCCCATGGCAATATCGTGCATGGTTTCATTCCAGCTCCAGGCATAGCTCATATTAAATGCCCGTTCATGCAGATCGCGATTTTCCCACTCTGCTAGCATAAACACTGGTTTAATGGCATCAAGCGCCTCGCGGGCCTGTTGCCAAAAATCGTTGGGCACGTAACCTGCCACATCGCAACGAAATCCGTCGATATCAAACTGATTTACCCAATAGCACATAGCGTTAATCATATACTCACGCAAGGCACTGTTGTTGTAATCAAACTCAATAATATCGCTCCAGTCCCACCAGGGGGATGGTCGAAAATCACCTTTGTAATCTTTGGCGTACCAATCGGGGTGCTGTTCCACCAGTTGGTTATCCCAGGCGCTGTGATTAGGCACCCAGTCGAGAATGACTTTCATCCCCAGAATATGCGCTTTATCCACCAACGCCTGAAAATCAGCTTCATCGCCAAATTCAGGATTGATAGCAAGGTAGTCTTTTACGGCGTACGGGCTTCCCAGTGTACCTTTTCTGTGTAATTCGCCGATGGGATGCACTGGCATGAGCCAGAGAATAGAAACCCCCAGAGAATGGAGATCAGACAAGCGCTGCGTAACCGCGTTAAACGTGCCCGCCTGGCTGAATTGCCTCACATTAACCTGGTAGATTACGGCATCCTTGCTCCACTCTGCCTGTGTTACCTGATACCGGTTGATCGGCTCATAAGTGTGTACTGGCATATCGAATCCTTTCCTGGCTGGAATGTCGACAATCATAACAGCGTTCAATTGCAATGCGTATATTCGATTAGAATAATACGACTAAAGGCCTATGCCTGAATGCTTAGCTAAGTAACTAAAACACAATAACAATCTGCGCTGCAAGTACTGCTCTGATGAGCTAGATCAGGCTGGCAATGCCCAGCAAAAGCACCCAGCCAGCAAAAAATACTTTCACTTGTCGCGGTGAAAACCAAAGCACAAGGTACCTTGCCAAACGCCCACCGATAATTGCACCAGCCCCCGCAAACAAAACAACATCCCAGACCACTGCTTCAGTAACAAAAGCGTGATATTGCACGCCTCCCCACACCGAAATAGCAGATAGAATGACCGCCGCAGCGATAGAAAAGCTAACACTAAATCCCCGAAAAATCAGATATACCGCAATCAGCTCGCCCACCCCAACCGATAAATAGGCAGTTACGACGCCCCCCACAAAACTGATTAGGAGAAGCGCCGCTATATCCCCAGACTCAATAGCGCTTCGGGTTGCTTCCCGTTTCAAACAGGCAATGGAAGCGAAAATCCCCAATGCCAGTAATACAGAGAAAATGCCAAAGCCAATATGCAGTTGTGAACCGAACTGCCTGAATGACATAGCTGAAAACCACTGACTGAAACCGTACTGCGTAAACCCTATTCCGGCTAACGAACCCAACGCGGTTATAAAGACAACGCGCAACAGTAATCGCCAGTGAGGCGACACTTCCGGTCCATGGCGAAAATACTGCAACCAACTGATCGCACCGGCACTCATTCCGCAACACTGGATGGCGAAACTGGTTGCGATTACCGCTTCTGCACTAAATTGTAATTGTTGAAAAAAGGGAACAAAAACAACGCCGCCACCGGCACCTGTTGCATTGGCAAATACCGCCCCAATTATGCCCAAAAGCATAAATGGTCCAAATTCAGGAATCACCGCGGGAAAAGCTGAATGACTAATAATTAATGCCACCCATATGATAATCAGCCCCACCCACACCGGGCTTAACAATGCCTGTTTTAACACTTAATTGCCTTCATTATAATTATTCTAAATAGGTACTACATTGATTGGTAAAACGGTCAAAAAATGCATCGAGATGCTGCTACATAGTAAGTTTTATTTTACAAATGGGAAAGACTAGCGCGCATTTAAAATGTACCTTGCTATAGTGAAAGCTGAAATCACATTGTGTTTGGTTTGTCAGATGCCCGGAGGTGGTTTTGGTAACGATAAAACATCATTCGCAATATACTCTGGTAACGTTGACGCCAAATCGTTCTGCCAGTTGGCAGGAAAGCAAGTGGTTGATGTGGCTTATGGCCAGCGTGGCCTTTATTATTGCTGTAGTCTGGACTATCGTTGGCGCTTGGCTGGTGTTCCCTTTTGCCGGGATTGAAATTGGTTTGTTTTGCTATTTGCTGTACCGGGTAAACCTGTTTACTTACAGCAGCCAGACCATCGCAATTGAAAAGCACCATATTCACGTGCAATCCAGCAACAGAGCTATGAAATCTGTATCCCTTTTGAGAGAAGATACTCATTTGGAATTATCAGAAAGTCCTCAGGACTGGTATCTGCCGCAGTTAAAGTTAGTGTGTAACGATAAATGCATTGCTATTGGGGATTTTCTGAATAAAGAAGACCGTCAGACATTGTATGAAACCATTAAGGAACTAGGCATACCCGCATGGCGGCACCACTGGTGGAAGCATTAGAATTCTATATCGCTACCGGGTTCATTATTGAGTAATACTCTGCACCGTTGCACCAGACGGCGATAACATATAGATTGTGGCTTTAGGTTATTTGTTGATTCTTGATGCGCTATCTTCTCTTATCTTCCTTTCTGTTATTCACATTCACCGGACACGCCGCTTCGGTTTGGAAGGTCACTAACGGTGACAACACAGTTTACATCGGTGGGACACTACACCTGTTGAGCCCCGACGATTTTCCGTTACCAGACGCCTATGCACAGGCATACAACGCCGCTACAAAACTGGTATTTGAAACCGATATTGCAGGATTAAATTCACCCGCATTTCAGCAGGACACACTTAAGCATCTGACCTATCAGGACGGCACCAGATTAAACGATGTACTCAGCAACGATACTTACAAAGCGCTTGCCGATCATCTGTCGAGTCGCCATTTATCGATCGATAACTTTGCCCATTACACCCCGGCCCTTATTAGCGTAACGCTTAGCGTGGTTGAGCTCAGAAACCTGGGACTCACCAGCCAGGGGGTCGATGAGTTTTATTATTTCCAAGCCATGATGGATAATAAGCAATTGGATTGGTTTGAGTCACCCCAGCAGCAACTTGCGTTTATAAAAAGCCTCGGGGATGGCGATGATGATCAAATTATTCGCTATGCCCTGGAGGATGTTTTACAAATTAAGGACTCAATTGGCGAATTGAAGGACTACTGGCGTTCTGGAAACATGGCGGGTATGGAGCAATCGTCCATGCGGGAGTTTGAAGCTTCGTTTCCCAAGGTATTTAATACCTTGCTTACCCAGCGAAACCAAAACTGGCTACCCATGCTAACGGGTATGCTAAGCACGCCAGAAACAGAATTTGTATTGGTTGGCACAATGCACTTAGCAGGTGCGAAAAGTGTGTTGTCTCTGCTAGAGAAACGCGGCTACTCGGTGCAGCAACTCAATTAGAACGTGCTTGTGTAGACGCATCAGCCTCACGTTTTACCAAAATAAACGTGAGGTACATCTTTGTAGGCAGCGACAAGATCATACCCACCGCCACTAAACAGGCACTTAGCACGATGCCCGTTACGCCCATCGCCTCTACGGTTTCGCTATACATATGGCAGTAGACACCAGTAAGGATAAGGCAAATTCCCACTATCATTACGATTTTGAGCAACAAAATCAGTTTTTTATCGGACATGTTAGACACTTAAACTCTTGTATATAAAAATTCTAATATACATAGCATTGAGAGATATTGATTTACGTCACCATTACTTCTCATATCAGACAGAAACTCAGCTGTGACATATGTCTATATTGATTCTGATAAACCGTTGAATAGTTCGCAATCCAGACCCCAAAACTGTACTGGTTGTAAGCATCTTTTGCAAAAAGCGATATGAACACCACCTATCATTTTTGCCTATTGGTCAATTTGCTTTGATACTTGGTATAAATCCGTCAATATTGTTTTAATGCCATAAAAAAACCCGCCAGAAGGCGGGCTTTTTAAACATTTACTGTAATCCAGAAATTACTTAGCTGCTTTACGCGCTTTTGCTTCTTCGATTACTTTCTCAGCAACGTTTTGTGGACATTGTGAGTAGTGGCTGAATTCCATAGAGAACTGACCACGACCTGACGTAATAGTACGCAGGTGACCAATGTAACCAAACATCTCTGACAGAGGTACGTCAGCTTTAACGCGAACACCCGTTGCGCCAGCTTCTTGATCTTTGATCATACCGCGACGACGGTTCAGGTCACCAATCACGTCACCTACGTTGTCATCCGGAGAGAACACGTCAACTTTCATGATTGGCTCAAGGATCTGAGGACCCGCTTTTGGCATAGACTGACGGAATGCACCTTTCGCTGCAATTTCGAACGCGATTGCTGATGAGTCAACTGCGTGGAAACCACCGTCAAACAGCTCAACCTCAACGTCCAGTACCGGATAACCAGCCAATGGACCCGCACCCATCATAGACTTAAAGCCTTTCTCGATGGCTGGGAAGAATTCCTTAGGAACGTTACCACCCACAACGGTAGACTTGAACGTAAAGCCAGAGTTAGTTTCTCCTGGACGGATGCGGTAATCAATCTTACCGTACTGACCAGAACCACCAGACTGCTTCTTGTGCGTGTAGCTGTCTTCAACTGCTTGCGTGATCGTTTCACGGTAAGCAACCTGCGGCTGACCAACTAACAGCTCTACGCCGTAAGTACGCTTCAGAATGTCTACTTTGATGTCTAAGTGCAGCTCACCCATACCTTTCAGGATGGTTTCGCCAGAATCTTCATCAGTTTCAACCTGGAACGTTGGATCTTCTGCTACCAGTTTACCGATAGCAATAGACATCTTCTCGTTTGCGCCTTTGTCTTTTGGCTTAACAGCAATAGAGATTACCGGCTCAGGGAAAATCATTGGCTCAAGTGTACAAGGTTTGTTTGGATCACACAGAGTGTGACCAGTTTGTACGTTCTTCATACCTACGATTGCGATGATGTCACCAGCTTGAGCAGATTGCAGTTCTGTACGCTCGTTCGCGTGCATTTCTACCATGCGGCCAACACGTTCTGTTTTACCTGTTGCAGAGTTCAGGATGGTATCACCCTTCTTCAGCTTACCAGAGTAAATACGTACGAAAGTCAGGGCACCGAAACGGTCGTCCATGATCTTAAACGCTAACGCGCGGAACGGCTCGTCTTCAGACACAATGGCTTTTTGACCAGTAGGTTCACCTGTTTCTTCATCAGTCAGATCCTGTGGATCAACTTCAGTTGGGTTTGGCAGGAAGTCTACAACCGCATCCAGAACTAACTGAATACCTTTGTTTTTGAATGCTGAACCACAGTAAGTTGGGAAGAATGCCAGGTCACGAGTACCTTTGCGAATACAACGCTTCAGGTCTTCCAGAGACGGCTCTTCGCCATCCATGTAAGCCATCATTACTTCGTCGTCCTGCTCAACAGCAGTTTCGATCATTTGCTCGCGGAATTCCTGGGCTTTTTCAACCATATCAGCAGGAATATCAACAATTTCGTAGTTTTCTGGCAGACCTGAGTCATCCCAAATGTACGCTTTCATGTCCAACAGGTTAACAACACCTTTGAACTGGTCTTCGATACCGATTGGCAGGGTCATTACCAGTGGGTTAGCTGCAAGAACGCGCTTAACCTGGCCAACAACACGGTAGAAATCTGCACCCATACGGTCCAGTTTGTTTACGAAGATTACACGGGCAACTTCTGATTCGTTAGCATAACGCCAGTTAGTTTCAGACTGAGGCTCAACACCGCCTGAACCACAGAAAACACCGATACCACCATCCAATACTTTCAGAGAACGGTAAACTTCAACAGTGAAGTCAACGTGTCCCGGAGTATCGATGATGTTCATACGGTGGTCTTTCCAGAAACAAGTAGTCGCAGCAGACTGGATAGTAATACCGCGCTCAGCTTCCTGTTCCATGAAGTCAGTAGTTGACTCACCA
>NZ_JBLBUE010000016.1:0-51234 GCF_047290655.1 Alteromonas sp. AMM-1
TAAACTATCAGCCTCAACTCATTCTGATAAGCGCGGGCTTTGATGCCCATGCTGAAGATCACATGGGCCAGCTTC
This sequence comes from Alteromonas sp. AMM-1, assembly GCF_047290655.1. Classification (NCBI taxonomy): domain Bacteria; kingdom Pseudomonadati; phylum Pseudomonadota; class Gammaproteobacteria; order Alteromonadales; family Alteromonadaceae; genus Alteromonas; species Alteromonas sp. AMM-1. Next base: position 76 of record NZ_JBLBUE010000016.1, read on the forward strand.
GCCTGCGAGAGGACGATTACCACTGGATCAGCCAGCAATTGCGCAAAGTCGCCGACAAAGTGTGTCATGGCCGCATTGTGAGTATGCTGGAAGGTGGTTATAACTTAAGTGCACTGGGACGCAGTGTGGTGGCGCATATAAAAGGCCTGCACGGCGATGAGCAGAACCATTAACGGGCAACAAGGGTTAATTACCGCTTTTATCCTGTTTGCGAACAACGGTTAACATCAAACCGCCACGGGCGCGGTTAATGAGTGCAAAAAACGGGTAGCCTAACGTTGCCACCAGAAAGAATAGTAAAGGGCATAAAATCAGTGCGCCCGTAAACTCAACCCATGCCGCGATATCAGAGCCGATTAGCGTAGTGGGCAGATATAACAGGATGAAAACAACATCCAAAGCCAGGCCATACACGGCAAATATCTTAATAATGGAGGGAAAGCTTAATTGAACCCGATTGTGCTGTTTCATCCTAACACTCACTATTCCTGAGGTAACGATTACCTGAATTCAGCCAGACAGGCTAAAAGTACTGTACGCTGCTACTCACAATAACTCAGCGGAAAATGCACGGCTAGCTTTGACTGCAATCCATGATGGCAATCCGTAAAACGCAAAATAAAGGCTTACAGAATTCAACCGGCGTAGCAGCAAGGTTAAAGACGGCAAGCTATAAAAGCTGCTACCATACCGGCGAAATTTACCAGAGACAGGTTAACTTTTACCTTGTATTGCTGGCGTAATCTCTAACCTGGGAACACCCTTCATGGCACTCAAAGCAACCATCTTTAAAGCTGACATATCCATTTCGGATATGGATCGCAACTATTATCAAAGCCACAGTCTCACGATAGCCCGTCATCCGTCGGAAAACGATGAGCGAATGATGCTGCGCATCATAGCGTTTATTGCCAATGCGCATGAGCGGTTACAGTTCACCAAAGGGCTATCCGATGATGAGGTGCCCGACTTATGGCAAAAGAGTTACAGCGATGAAATTGAGCTATGGATTGAATTGGGCCAGCCGTCAGAGCAACGTATCAAAAAGGGCTGTAATCAGAGTCAGCAGATGCAGATTTTTGCCTATGCCGATAACAGTTTTGATATGTGGTGGAAGAAAGAACAAACCAAACTGCAAGTCAGGAAAAACCTGTCAGTGTTTACGGTTCCGGAAGAACTGGCCGATGCGTTGGTGAAAGCCGTGCAGCGTTCTATGCAAATTCAGGCCACCATTCAGGATGGTCAAATGTGGCTCACTATAGAAGGGGCCGATGTCACCTCCAGCGTGGAAGTGAATATAGAGAAGCGCTTGTAAAGTACCAAGCGCTTCAGGCGCGGCTTTAGCCTTGTGAGGCGGCGTGTTTAGGTTCCAACTGCTGTAACCCTAGTGCTTTAATGGTTGCCGACTGAATCGAGGATACAGCATCGTTTACCTGGTTGGCTCCGAATCCTTCACCTACCACGGTTCGATCAGGTCGTTGACCATGTGGCGTTTGAACCAGTTGCAGAATGGATTCTGCAACATCATGTGGGTCAGGCGCATTATCTGATGCAAACATTGCCATAAAGCTGGCAAACATCGACGAGGGAATCTCACCTACCTGGCCATAGTCATTTGCTCGTGCGCTGTCATTTGGCTGGCTTACACTTGCGTACATTTGCGTGGGATAAGCGCTTGGTTGTACCAAAGCTACGTCGATACCAAGCGGTGACAGTTCGTATCGAAGGCTATCTGTTATGGCTTCCAGGGCGAATTTGGTAGCGCCATAAAGTCCGAAAAAGGGGAAGGTAACACGGCCCAGTATGGAGCCGATGTTAATAATCAAGCCTGTTCCCCTGACTCTCATAATGGGTAAAACTGCGCGCGAGACCCGGTGAACGCCAATTACATTAACGTCGAAAAGTTGCTGAACCTGTTCATCTGTAAACGCTTCGGACACGCCTGCATAGGCCACCCCCGCATTATTGATAAGTACATCAATACGCCCAGCCTGACGAAGCACTTCATCAACCGCTTGATTAACCGAATGCACATTGGTTACATCCAGTTCTACTACCTGAATACCACTATTTCGCAGTGAGTCAGCATGCCGCTTATTTTTACCGGTAATGTCGCGCATTGCAGCAAAAACAGCAAAGCCTTCCTTAGCCAGTGTGTTGGCGGTATCGCGCCCAAAGCCAGTTGATGTACCTGTGATTAAAACAACTTTAGTCATGTGATGTTTCCTTGTTTGTTGAAAAATGCAAACACAAAGAACGGGTAATGTGTTTGGTTGATTGCATTATGATTTGTGCGCAGAATGGGAAAAATAGGTATTCGGTCAAAGGATTTGTGAGGAAATGTCAAAGATAAATGAATTTTCGGCCATGCAAGTGTTTGTGCGGGTGGTGAGAGACGGTAGCTTTTCTGCTGCAGCCCGAACGCTGGGAAGCACGCCATCAGGCGTTTCAAGGCAGATGTCGCAGCTTGAAGCAGAGTTAGGTATTTTGCTGTTCCAGCGAACCACCCGAACTCAGCGACTTACTGAAGGCGGACAGCTATATTTTCGGCATGCAGAGAAAGTGTTATCGGAAATAGACACAACAAAACACATGCTCAGTCAGCTTTCGAAACGTCCATCCGGCGTTGTTAAGCTCTCAGCGGAAGCCGATTTTGCGACGGTTTGTTTGGCACCCTTATTGGCGGAGTTCCTGAGATTGTACCCTGATATTTCTGTCCAAATTCATATGAGTAGCGATCTGGTGGATCTCGTTGCAGGTGAAATGGATCTGGCTATTCGATTGGGGCATTTGGAAGATTCCAGCTTGAATGCCAGAAAACTGGGTGAAGGACAATCGGTAGTATGCGCAAGCCCGGAATACCTGGCCAGGAACGGGAGTATTCATCATCCCACAGCGTTGGAAGAGCACAATTGCTTGTCGTTTAAAGTAAGAGCTGGCCGACGAATTTGGACGTTCAAAGAGGGCAATAATATCCTATCCGTAGATGTAGAGGGTAACGTTCAGGCCAATAGCGTGTCGTTATTGCGAGCACTTGCGATAGATTCTGTTGGCGTAGTTATGGTGCCGGAGTGGGCAGTAAAAGACGCATTAGTGAACAATCAACTGGTAGCATTACTATCACAATATCCGCTGGAACCGGCGGGGTTACCCATACATGCGGTATTTGCACATGGCCGTCAATTACCGGCAAAAGTACGGGTGTTGGTAGATTATTTAGTGAATAAAATGTCGATGTTACAGGCAGATACGTTTGTTTAATGTGATTCTCTACGCAGCAGAATAGTGTTTACGCCGCACAAAAACAGCCGCGGGCTTCGGTGTTCACCGTTGCGCCGAGGTATTGTTCCGAGGTGGCGATACGGGCAATATCAGCCACCAGATTGTTACCGGTGAAACAGCCCAACCCCGTTGCATAAGGGCCAAGATAACGTAACTTACCGAGTTTATCGATAACAGCCAGGGCGGGAAAATGGTTTATTACATTGCCAATGGCAGGGTGTTCGCTAATTGAAACTGTACTAAAACCATAGCCACTATTGGCAAGTGAGTTTGATATTTCCAGTTGATGTGATTCGCTCAGTTGATTGCAAAAACAGCGGGTATTGGCAGTGAAATGCACAACAGTACCGTGTCCGATACCGGCGTCCTGCAGGATATCTGCAAAGGACTCATCAAAATGTTGTTTGCTGGCAGCCTGCGCCAGGGTGAGGTCCGGGTCGAAGTCTTTTAGTTGATTCCCGTTAGCCATTAACAGGGCAACCATTATTGAGGTTGCCCATAGTCCAATCAGAATAACTACAATCCGGCTGTTCATTACACTACAAAGCGTCTAACCATGGATTGCAGGTTTTGGCACAAGCTTGCCAGTTCCTTGGATTTTTGCTCAAGCTCAGCGGCGGTGCGCGCTTCATGTGATGCCAGCTCGTAAATTTTGGCCGTGCTGGAAGCAATTGACGATGAGGCTGATTCCTGTTCCACCGCAGAGGTAGCAACTTCCATCATGTTGTTGGATGCTTCCTGGATTTTCGCCTCAATGCCCTGCATATGACTGGCAGCGCGATCTGATGCACCTACGGCTTCATCAACCAATTCAATACACAGCTTCATTTGCGTTACCAACGAGGCGGTACTGGAAACCAGTTGCTCCGTGATGGTAGTGATTTCATCGGCACTTTCTTTCGAGCGGATTGCCAGGGTGCGAACTTCGTCTGCCACCACCGCAAAGCCTCTGCCGTGCTCGCCGGCGCGGGCAGATTCAATAGCCGCATTCAGTGCCAGCAGGTTGGTTTGGTCGGCCACTGCCGTGATCGACCGCATGGCATCGGAAATGTTGGCGCAGCGCTCGTTGAGTTCCTGATTGGTTTTGGCTGCACTGTTTAGTCTGTCGCGTAACGAACTGATTGTCTTTTTGGTGCCCTCTACAGAAGCGCGTGATTCTGATGTATTGGATTTTGCTTCCTGGGTAATGTCGTTCGCGGCATTGGTGCGCTCTGACGTGTCCTGCATGGTGACTGCAATTTCTTCAGACGCCGCGGAAATACTGCCAATTTCATGCTGACTTTGCTGAGCGTGATGACTCAGTTCACGCGTCGCATTCTGCATAAACACACTGGTGTCCGCAACATCATCAGCCAGCTTGGATGCATCCCTTACCAGTTGCCGTATTGCACCCAATAATTCATCGAAAGTTCGCATAACCGGTACGGATTTGTCGATTTTCACCGCAAGGTTCAGGCTGTTTTTGTCACGAATAATCTCTGCAATCGCAGATTCAAGTAAGGCGCCACCCACACCATCTTCGTGGCTGCGCTTGGTCATGTACATTAACGTTAAGCCTTCTGCCAGCGCAAAGGCTGCATGCAGCAGTAAAATCGAGAAGCTAATGTGGTTTTCTTCAAAAATGAATACGCCCGCGCCACCCGACTGCATAAAGAAAAAGGCTATATGATGAACGGCTACTGTAGCAGTTGACGTCGCAATAATTCGCCAGTTGCGGAAATAGGCGAGCATGGCCAGCAGCACAAATATTTCAAAATGGATCTCAATGAGTCCGAATGCCTGATGGATGTGAAGTGCGGTCATTAACTGCACACCAATCCCCACGGCGTGACCGCTCATTTCTGATTCCGGATTGCTGTAACTCAAAAAGAGTGGCAGTGCGATAATAGGAATACCCAGCCAAAATGCAATCATCAGTTCGCCAGTGATTAATCCAATTATTACAGCAATAACCCACTGAACAATCAAAATAACCCGGAATATTTGATGGCCTTCTTTCACCCATGCGAACATACAACTCACTCCAATTTGCCTTTTACACGCTAAGTGTAGGACAGCATTTATAACGCGCCAGTTAATTTGTAAAGGATAGTTCACATTCCAAAAATGTGGTTTGATTGCTATCAATGGTTAAAGAAACTTTCTAACTGAACACGAAGGTAATAAAGCAGATAAGTAATTATTAAATAAAAGAAAAGATCAGTCGATTGGCTAAAAGTTTAATACGTGGGGCGCGGCAGGCCCCAGTATGATGGTGAAATTACAACTACAGCCAGCGTTTCCAGAGCATGGCTATCAGCATTACCACGGCAATGCCGCCCATTGACATCATTAAGGTGTTAAACGCATCAGGTGTTTCTGTGCCGGGCAATCCCGCTACGTTCATACCGAATACGCCAGTTAAAAATGATAACGGCAGGAAGATCGCCGTGATCATCGACAGCAAGTACATGCGAATGCCCTGTTGGTCGGCAATTTGGTTGCGTAATTCGTCCTGCAATACAATTGAACGTTCACGGGCGAGGTCTAAGTCTTCCACATAACGTGTCATCCGGTCGGCCTGGTCGCGCAACTCAAACAGTAAAGTGTCGTGGATAAGGTTGGGTAGCCGAATCAGGGTGTCCAGAGCATCGCGCTGGGGAGCCAGGTGACGACGAATATTAGCCGTTTGACGACGCAACATAGCAAGTTGCTGACGGTCCTGCTTGTTCAGTGAATCCGCAATCTCATACTGTCCAAGTTGCTCATCGATCTCTTCAAGTTTGTCGTGAATGCGGTCGGCCAAACGGGTGAGGAGTGCAATCAGGAGTTCCGCCGTACCAACCGGTGCTTCGCCACTTTCTAACATGGCCCGGGTATCTTGCACACTCATGACTCTGCGATTGTGGCGCCGCGCCGTCACGATCAGGTTTGGCGTAAGCCACAGACGCAGTGAAACCATGTCATCGGCGTCTGCCCCCTGATTAACGTTAATGCCGCGCAAAAATATGAGTGCGCCTTCTTTAAGCGGAATTACTCTGGGGCGGGTTTTCAGCGTCATCAGGCTGTCGGCTACCGATGAGGGCAGTGCAAGTGCACTTAATACCTGTTCAGCATCGGGTTCATCAGATTGAAGGTGCACCCAGCGGTAGCTGCTTTCTGCAATTGGCGCGTGTAATTCTGCTTCACTGATTGCGTTAATCTGGCCCGTTTTGCTTATATCATAAGCCCACAAAAAGGCTGGCTCTGTGTTGGTCATGCTTTATCCTCGGGGGCTTTTACTAACTGTAGCGTTCCGTCCAAATGGACATCGCGCTGAGGATAGGCAATCACGATGTTGTGTTGATTAAACAAGGCATCAATTGTGAAGCGAATATCGCTGCGGATTTTGCGTAAATCCCGTTCTGCAGTGGCATTTATCCAAAAATACACCTCAAAAATTAACGCGTTGTCACCAAAGTCATCAAAAATAACGATGGGTTTTGGTTCGGGTAGAATCTCAGTTTGTTCAAGTACCGCCTGCTCAATTAATTTCGCAACCAGGCGACAGTCTGAGCCATAAGCCACACCTACTTTAACCGTAGTACGGGTAAGTAAGTCGATGAGGGTCCAGTTGATTACGGTGTTTTCCAACAGCTTGCTGTTGGGGATCAGCATGTGTACCCCATCCACACGGCGAATGCGGGTGGAGCGGGTGTTAATGGCTTCAACCACACCCCTGGCGTTATCGACTTCCAGTACGTCGCCAATGCGAATAGGCCGCTCCCACATTAATATCCAGCCGGAGATAAAGTTGTTAATAATGTTCTGGGCACCAAAGCCTACACCAATTGCTACCGCGCCTGATAAAAATGCAAAGGCGGTTAACGGTACATTCATTAAATCCAGTGACGTGATCACCAGAATGGCCATGGCCAGTATGTAAAATAACCGCTTAAACAAATGAATGGTGTCGGGGCTAGCCCCTGTTTTTCTTAACCGGTAGGTGGCAAGGTGGGCGAGTTTACCGATAGCCCAGATGCCCACGACGTAAAGCAGGGGGACAATAATTAAGTCGCCTGCCGTAAACGTAACGTCGAACAGGGTAAATAACTCCGTAGACAGAAAGTTTTTAACTTGTTCAAAAGTTTGCATGGGTAAAACCGTTGTTAGAATTTGCGTCACATAATAAAGGCGCACCCTAAAGCGGGGCAATTCTTTTATACAAAATTATGTTAGTATGCGGCAAATTTACTGGTGTCTATTTGTTTATGAAGTACATATTTGCTGGCGTTGTAATATTGTGGTTGTGGGCCGCAGCCGGAGTGAATCAGGCTAATGCGTTTACTTTAACACTGTCTGAAACTCAGCTGAATTCAATGGTGTCTGCGGTATTTCCGCAAACCCGTATTTACGAAGACACTATATTCACTTTCTCTAACCCGCGGATTGAGCTGGGCCGGTCGAACGATGAAATCAGTGTAAACGTAACCGTACTCGCGGAGCGCGGCACACTGCAATTAAGAGCCAATGCCACGCTGTCGGGGCAGCTTTTTTATGACGCAGAGTCATCTCAGGTACAAATCAAAGAACCGGTTTTGGAAAAATTGTATTGGGAAGATAATCCCAACCTGGTACCGGAATCGTTGTTGAGCAGTGTAAAGCGCATGGAAGGCAAGCGTTTCCCGCTGATATTGCTGCTGGACTTTGACCAGCTCGATTTGTCTGCCTGGGGAATTCGCCAACCCAAGCGCGTTGAGATTACGCCAAACGGCCTGTTAATTGAAATTTAGCCCTATGAAGAAAATTGCCTTTTTGTCGATGGACAGCCTCGACGATTTCTTTGTTTATGATGACTTGCTCATTGCCCCTTTTGGTCAGGTTGGATATCAGGTCGAAACGGTCTCCTGGCGCAACTCAGAACAAGACTACAGCGGTTATGAGGCGGTGATCGTTCGTAGCCCCTGGGATTATCAGCAAGCGCCGCAAGCCTTTATGGCGTGTCTTGAACAAATCGACTCTCAAACACGGTTGATGAATCCGCTAGCGCTGATGCAGTGGAATGTAGATAAACGTTATTTACGCGAATTAGCCAGTGCCGATGTCGCCGTACTGCCTACCTTGTGGCTGGATGACTATCACCATGAGACACTCGTTAATGCCTTCGAAGCGTTTGGCTGTGATGAGATTGTTATAAAGCCTTGTATCAGTGCAAATGCAGACGATACATTCCGCCTTAGCCGCGCTGATCTGGATCTCAGGCAAGCGCAACTGGCACAGGTGTTTTCAAAGCGTCCAGCTATGGTTCAGCCATTCGTAACGAGTGTTGTAGAGCAAGGTGAAGTGTCGCTGTTTTATTTTGCCGGTGAATTGAGCCATGCGATTCTAAAAACGCCCAAACAAGGCGACTTCAGGGTACAGGAAGAACACGGTGGCACACTTGCAGTGATCACGCCTGAACAGGCGGTGATTGCGAGTGCTGAGCAGGCATTGAGTGCAATGCCAACCGGGTATTTGTATGCCAGAGTGGACTTGCTGCAGCATCAGGGCAAGTGGTGCATTATTGAACTGGAACTGATTGAACCTTCGCTCTACTTTAATCTGGACGATACCTCGCCGCAAAAGTTTGTAGACGCTTACTTACGATATACGGAAGATAAATAGCGGGTCAACAGCCCCTAATAAATCGAGGCATACCTTGGTATGCCTCGATGCAGTTGGTGCCTTGTTGAGATGTGCTTAGTGTTGTTTTGTGCGTTGTTTGTCCTGGTGGGACGCCATGTCGCGCTGGTGCGATCTTGCCTGGTTATTTGAATGCGATTGGCGTTGCTGAGTGGGTTGTCGTTGCATAGCTGTTTCGCGATTCATTTTATTCTCGTGTTTTTCCTGTTTGTAATGTTGCCTGTCGGGCTGAACAGTGGGCTTCACTTGCGCAGCCTGTGCAGAACGTTCTGATCCAGCCTCATCACGCTGTGCAAGCTGGGCATGTTCACGTTGCCTGTCGGTTGCCTGTCCATGACGTTCCGGTTTGTTGCCCTGAGTGTAACGTTTTTCCTGCTCGCGCCTGTGTGGCATGACATGAGGTTGCTGATTTAACTTTTTCTCAATCCGTTGCTGATGGACAGCGTTATCGCGTTGAGCATGTGCCGTGGGTAGCTGTTGGTAACGTACTGTTTTGTGCTCTTTCACTATAGCTGGATTGCGCTCTGCCACACGGTGTGAGTAGCGAGCATGACGGTTTGCGCCGTTGTGCTGCCATCTGTGATATTCGCGAACATTATAACGCTGGCGATAAGACACGCTGGGGTAATGATGAACCGTTCTGTGGCTTATCACAATGTGACGCTCGGGCCAAAAGATGTGGCCAAAGTAAAAACCTGCCCCAATGGTTACCCGACTACCCCAATAAAACCCATGGTGCAGATGCACATTGGCGTAGCCTGGCCAAATAACCGGCGCAATGGGGTGATGCCAGTGACCATAGGTAATCAACGGGTCGTAATAAGGTACGTACACTACGCGGGGCTGACGGGGTTCAATTACAATCACCCGGTCTTCATAGCTTACTTGCTGATAGTCATTGGTTTCAAGGTTGCCTTGCTGCCAGGCTTGCAAACGCAGCGCCTGTACCCGATCTAACACCCAGTCTTCATCGGTAAGGACCGCATCGCCCAGGGTTTCCAGCCAGTTCAGGTCATTACTCATACGCGACAAAATATCCGGGAATGGCATCAGTGCTTTTATGCTTGGATCCCAGCTTTTTTCTTCCAGCAGGGCGCTAAGGGTTTCATCGCTCAGTTGCGAATTGGCTTGTTGCCAGCGTTGGGCGTCAATCACCTGCAACGGGTAGGTGCTGGCAATCAGAATGTGCGTGACCACTGAATCAGGGTACAGTGCAATGGGCGCCAATAGGGCGTCTAACTCGGCTTCAGATACACGTTGTTGCTGAACCAAATCAACGGTTTCCGGGGCAGTCATCGCGTGAACCTGGCCGCCGCCCAGCAGTGAAATAAATAGTAATGACAGGATGCGTTTGTGCATACAGACTCCTCGCGCCTTGGCGCTGTGTAGTTGGTCTGTATATCGTTATACGCAAGTGTAAATTAACTTTACCTGAACCAATCACAACCCGTTGGTTCAGGTAAGTTCAGGTATGGCTGGTTAGTCGCCCAGAACGTGTGGATCGAAAGCGTGACCGAGCTTTTCAGTTTTAGTACGGATGTAGTGCTTGTTGTCCTGGGTAACGCCGTGATCAATTGGCTTACGCGCCACTACATTGATACCCAGTGCTTTTAATGCAGCGATTTTACGTGGGTTGTTGGTCATCAACTCTACGTTTTTTACTTTCAGGGTATCTAACATCACCTTACACATATCGTAAGTGCGCATGTCGGCGTCAAAGCCCAAATGTTCGTTAGCTTCAACGGTATCCATGCCGTTGTCTTGCAGGTGATAGGCGCGGATCTTGTTGATCAGGCCAATGCCCCTGCCTTCCTGACGTAAGTACAATAAGACGCCAAAGCCGCGTTCAACGATGTTTTCCATGGCGCGTTCTAACTGAAAGCCACAGTCACAACGGGTAGAAAACAAAGCGTCGCCGGTTAAGCATTCGGAGTGAATGCGAATAGGTACTACGTCGTCGGGTTGCCATGAGCCATAAGACAACGCAACGTGCTCGGTGTCACCGTCTTTAACAAAACCATGAATGGTAAACTCACCTTTTCGGGTAGGGAGTTTGGCCGCGCTAACAAAGCGATACTGTGAGGATTTACTGGTCATGAAACTCAATGCCGGTTAAAACTGATAGTGCTATATGGGGGTCGAGACAGGGTTTGCAAGCCCACAATTGATACAATATAGCATTTTTTCACCCGGAAGCCACGCGGGAAAGTAGCGCGCTAAGCGCATCGTGAGCACTTGGGTAGCCATGCGCGTAGCCCGATGGCGTTAACCACATGGCTTCACACAACCATTCAGCCTGTAATAACAAATCCATGTCGTGCAGGGAATATCGCGCCTGTGCACGGTCTGCGCCCCATTCTAATTCGGTATGCGATTTGCCCAGTAAGGTACCCAGTTTGTCGCAAAGGCGGGTAAAGGCCAGTGGTGTGGTGGGCAACGGAAGATCAATCATTAGCAACCCATCAGGTGACATGCGCAGGGCGCTATACAGTTCAGATTGCGTTAACTGCTGCATGATAAACTCACTGTGTCATCGCTGTTACCAGGCTGTTCAAATGGTGCGCTGGCGTCGGTAGCCTGATACGGCGTATTCAGTGCCAGTAGTAGTTGCTCTGCCACCGAGTAATCGTCTTGTTCCGCCGCTTCAATAGCGCGCTGCAACGATTGCGTTCGCGCTACAACCAGCGGATTGCTGGCAAGTAGCGAGTCCGGGGTATGGGCTGCAGACAGACGGCGTTGACGGTAATCCTGCCACCATCCGTCAAAGCTGTTGCGATCGATAAAATGGTCGCGCAGCGAAGACACAGATTGCGTAGGATCGGCCTCTGCCAGCCAGCGGAAGCTTTGCGTATAGTCGATTGGGTTTTGCCCTAACATCGCCAGCCACATGTTCAGACAAGGTTCGTGTTCTTTGTCGTTATCCAGACCAATGCGGGCTAGCATGGTTTCCCGGTACACCGCTAAAAATGCAGGCTCAAACTGGGTTAAACAAGCTTTAATGTCGTCAACGCTGATATAGCGGGAAAACGCATAGGCCAACGCATTTAAGTTCCACAGCGCAATACCAGGCTGACGGTCGAAGGCATAGCGACCTTCGTGATCAGAGTGGTTAAACACAGCGTCAGACTTAAACTGTTCCATAAAAGCATAGGGACCATAGTCAAACGTAATGCCGTGAATCGACATGTTATCGGTATTCATTACGCCGTGAACAAAGCCGTGTACCTGCCACAACGCAACCATCCGCGCCGTGCGCAGCGTAATCGCTTTCAGCAGTGCCTTATGCGGCTCTGCGTGCGCTGCGCAATCCGGAAAGTGCCGGGTTAAGGTAAAATCCATGAGCTTGTCGAGCGTATCGAACGCTTTACTGTGAAAGTAATATTCGAAATGGCCGAAGCGCAAATGGCTGGGCGCCATTCTTATCATCATGGCACCGGGCTCGGGCAATTCGCGGTATACCCGCTCGCTACTGCTGAACAAACAAAGCGACCGGGAGGACGGAATGCCCAAATGATGCAGCGCTTCAGAGCCAATGTATTCACGCAAGGTGGAGCGCAGTACCGCCCTTCCATCAGCATGGCGTGAGTAAGGGGTTTGTCCGGCCCCTTTTAAATGCAGATCCATTTGATTGCCATTGGGGTCGGTAATTTCGCCGAGTAACAGACCGCGGCCATCGCCAAGGTAAGGATTCCACTGACCGAACTGATGCCCGCCGTATTTTTGTGCCACGGCGTGTTGGGCCAGCATGCCCTGCTCATTAAAAAGCTGCTCTATAATGCCCTGGTGGCTAAACCATGCATCAGGCAACTGATACTGCTGCACCAGTGCGTGATTGGTCATACGAAGCGATATATCGCTAAGTGGTTGTGGCCTGACCAAACTGACTGTATCGGTCAGTTCACTGGCATAGTGATGACTTAACTGCATAGAAAACCCAAAAACGCATTATGGACGTATCGTACCATTGAGCGCGTCATTTTCGTAACCAAACAATGTGATGATCTGTATGCCGATAGAATGCGTATACAACAGGTTTAGTCACCAGGAGCCATAATGAAAACCCCACAGGATATCGTGTTACATCACTTGAACAACAGTCGCTCGCAGCGCATTCTTTGGCTTCTGGAAGAAATGGGCGTCGCTTATACCGTTAAGCATTATCAGCGTGATGCAAAAACCAATCTTGCCCCTGCCGAACTTAAGCAGGTTCACGCGCTCGGGCGTTCTCCCGTATTGACCGACGGAACATTAGTGCTGGCTGAGTCTGGTGCCATCATTGAATACCTTACCGAAACCTACGCGCCACAATTTAAACCGTCATCACCTGAGGCATTAATTCAATACCGCTTTTGGCTGCATTTTGCTGAAGGTAGCTTGATGCCGCCGCTGGTGGCGCGCCTGGTGTTGGGTAAAGCCCGTGAAAAGGCTGGCCCCTTTTTTATTAAACCCATCGTGAATAAATTGGTGGATGGAATTATTGCTGCTTACTACGGGCCCAACCTGGAGCAGAGCTTGCAGTATGTAAACGCTCACTTGGCAAATAATGAGTGGTTTGCAGGAGACGCCTTGAGCGGCGCCGATTTTCAGATGAGCTTTCCGCTTGAGGCCATGCAAGGGCGGGTAGGGAAAGGGTTATATCCGCATATCGATGCCTTTGTGCAAAAAATCCATGCCCGGGAAGCCTATCAGCGCGGTTTGGAAAAAGGCGGTAAATACGCTTATGCGTAAGTAAATTGGCTTAATTACCATGAAAAAAAGCGCTCTGATTGTTCAGAGCGCGTTGAGTGACTTTTCGGTGTTGTTCTGGCCTATTTTTGAACGTCCCTGGAAATCTTCCCCGGCAAATTAACGCCAAAGTAAGTTAACTACTTGAACTGATAACTCACGTAGTTATCGGCGTTAATGGTAACAATCACTTCGTTTTCGATACCCAGCGTATTTAATTCAATGAGCAATTTGGTCACCGTACTGGCAATTTCAACTTGCCTGTACATACTGCCATTTTCATCGGTTTTTGCCACCGACAGCAGCTCTTTGTTCTGTAATCGCTCGTCGTCCAGTTCGGTAATTTCGCTGTCGATAACCGAGATGAACATCAGTGTATTGCCCAGTGCGTTGCCATTGGGATCAGTAGCACTGATATCCAGCGTAACCACTTTGTAGGTATCAAAGGTAAAGTCTGTTTCCACATACAAATCCGTTGATTTATTCGCTGACGAATCCAATGCCGTGGCGTCAGGCGTGTAATCGGGTGCTGGTGCACTGGTTGGTGCTGGCGCGCTGGGTGGTGGCGCACTACTACCGCTATCACTTCCTCCGCCGCCACACGCTGTGAGTAAACTCAGGTTTAGGCATATCGCAGCAATCTGTATTGTTTGTTTGTTCACTTGCATTGTCATGGCCTGAATCTCCTAACGGGTTGGTACATAGTAAAGGTGGTCGTGGGGGCTGGTGCGGAACCAGTCCTGGGCTTGTTCGCCCGAACTTTCTACCCAGGCTTCGTATTGGGGGTAACACCACACGATGTCTTTGTATTCCTGTGGGTAGTACCAGGCACCACTGACTTTCAGACCCCAGGGGAGGTTGGCTTCGCTGCGATAGTAGCGGCCGGTTGCCGGGTCGGACGTGTCAGCGTGTTTACCAAATAAGCTGGTATCCATTTTGTCTGTCGGCGGATAGCCAGCAAAGTGAATTTCATGTCCCCGCTTGGCGGTACGGTAAATAAAGAAGTCCAGTTCCGAATGCAGTAACGAGTTGATACCGCTGGTGAATGCAATATCCACTGTGAACGGCACAGGATCGTACTCAGGGCAGCTTTTTTCGGTATTAAAGAACTTGCAGCCAGCATCACCGGAGGCTGTGAAGTCATGGGTGTCATCCCACAACACCACCACCATGTTGGTTTGGCCTTGTTCTGCTTTCAGCGTATACGAGCTGCTGCCAACCTGTATGGACCCTTCTTTAAACAATGATGGTACGCTACCCATTAGACGCACGGCAAAGCCGTTGTTAAAGTCAGCACCGCGTGCGTCGATGAAGCCACTGAGTTTGAATCCGGTAATGTCGCCATTTGCGTTGTAAATGGTTTGCAATTGTTCGCGGATCACCAGGTCGTTCATATCGTAGTCGCCCAGTTGAGGCCATTTGTCCTCGTAGGCCAACGACACGTATTCACCGTTTGACGGATAGTAACTGCTAAACGCCCGTTGGTAATTATTCGGGAACTGATCCAGGGCATCGGCAATACCATCGGCATCGCTGTCGTTGGCTTCGGGCATTACAATTAAGCTGCTTTTATCGAGCGCAGTGCTGGGGGTGGTTTTTACCGAGAACACGGCGTCGTTAAAGTCGTTGTCGCCCCAGGTACGGGGAAGATCCTCAAAGCCTAACACCACTTCATCCACATAGGGGTCGTACAATGCGGCCATGTGCTGACGCAAGCTATCAGTCGATTCCGGGTTTAAATGTTTAAGCGAGTAATAATAAGGTACAGCGCCAGCTTTTACGCCTGTGCTACTGGAAAAGCCATTCGCTGCCAGAAAAAAGCCAATGCTGGTACCAGCGGGGAATGTGCCCAGACTGACTCTGTCACCCTGACGCAGATGCGGATAAGACAGGTTGGGAAATACAATGGTTTCCCTTACTTCGTTTTTAGACGCCGGCGGGTTGCTGGCGTCAAAGGTAAAATAACCAAATGAGTTTAAATAGCCTGCGCCTTCGTGCAGAAATGTAACAAACACCTCACCTTCTTCTGCCAGATGAATAGTAGAACCGGCATCGTCAATGATAAACGCTTCATTGAGTTCGGCTTCGGGTAAGGCATTAGCGATACGATCGAAAAATTCAGTGGGGTAGGTGTCAATAAAAACAACATTATCGGGTTTTCCGGTTGTCTGGTTATAGCCTTGCGGCCAGGCTTCGCCGTTTAAAAACTGCCAGACGTACTGGCCGTTAACCGTTTCTACTGCCGGTGTGGTTGGGGCTACCAGGGCCAGGGTTATGGCAGTGTAGATGGCATGCTTTGCTTTCATCGCATTTCCTAGTGGGTAGTAAAATCAATACCCGATAAAAGCGATTTGTGTGCCAAATAAAATATGTCAATTAAATCAATTTGTTAATTCTTATTGGTGAAAGGTGTTGGGTGGGATTTTGCATATTGCAATGCAGTGTGAGGCGAGCACTGCTGTTAAAAGTGTCGCCATTGTCATTAAAAGTACTTTACATTCGTCAGGCTAGTTATCGCGCTCTGAATAATCCCGAATTAACTGCAAGAAGGCATCGCCGTAGCGTTCAAGTTTGGTACGCCCAACCCCACTTACCGCCAGAAGTTCATTGGCATTGGCAGGTTTGGCATCTGACATTTCTGCCAGTGTGGCGTCACTAAAGATAACAAATGGTGGCACATCGTGTTCCTGAGCCAGTACTTTGCGCAGGTGCTTTAAGCGGGCAAACAGGGCTTTGTCATAATTTTTCAGAGCAACTTTTGCCGGCTTATCCTGCTTGATTTCGAGCCTTGGGGTTGCCAGCTCTACCGGTATTTCGCCCTTTAACACCGCTCTGGCGGCTTCGGTAAGACGCAATACGGCATGGTTTGTTACATCAATACGCACATAGCCGCGATGGATTAACTGGTTGATTATGTTGTGCCAGTACTGATCACTTTGCGATTTGCCAATTCCCCAGGTAGAGAGTTTATCGTGTCCAGACTCCTGTATACGCTTAAGCGATTTTCCACGCAGCACATCGATAACATACTGAGTCGCCACGCGTTGCTCCAGGCGCAAAATGCAGCTCAAAACCATTTGGGCATTCACCAGTCCGTCGAAGGGGCGCGGTGGATCCAGGCAAATATCACAGTTGCCGCAGGCTTTGTCGCTAAACTGTGAAAAGTAATTGAGTAATACCTGACGACGACAGGTTTGTGCTTCAGAGAAGGATTCCATGGCGCTGAACTTTTGCAGTTCAATATTGTTGCGCTCGGCATTTTCGCCTTGTTCTATCCATTGCTTCACCCGGGCACTGTCTTTTTCATCGAATAACAGCATGGCTTCTGCAGGTAGCCCATCCCGCCCGGCCCGGCCGGTTTCCTGATAGTAACTTTCAATACTGCGCGGTACATCGTGATGAACGACATACCTAACGTTGGACTTGTTTATACCCATCCCGAACGCCACAGTCGCGACCACGATATCAATTTTGTCGGTGATAAACTGGCGCTGTACAAAGGCGCGTTCGTCGGCATCCATACCCGCGTGGTAAGCAGCACAGCGTATGCCCTGACGGTAGAGTTTGGCGTTGAGATCATCTACTTTGGCGCGAGAGTTACAGTAAATGATGCCACTGCCTTCCTGCTGCTTTATGTAAGTAACTATTTGATCAAACGCTTTGTATTTGGGTACCACGCGGTAGCGGATGTTGGGCCTGTCGAAACTGCCCCGGTACACCAACGGATCGGTTAATCCCAACTGAACCAATATATCCTGCTGAGTGGCGGTATCGGCTGTGGCGGTTAAACCAATTAAGGGTACGGTAGGAAAACGCTGTTTAAGCAAGCCTAGTCCACGATAGTCCTGGCGGAAATCATGCCCCCAATGCGATACGCAGTGCGCTTCGTCCACAGCAAATAGTGCAATGGGCAGTTCAGACAGCATATTCAGAAAATACGGTTGCAACAGGCGTTCAGGTGAAACGTACACCATATCGTACTCGCCGTCTTTCAACGCTTGCGTAGTGCTGTGCAGTGTCTCGGGTTCAAGACTGGAATTGATAAAAGCGGCGTTTACCCCGGCTTCTTTTAGCTGCTCTACCTGATCCTGCATTAACGAAATCAGGGGCGACACCACAATACCCGTGCCGTCGCGTACCATTGCCGGGATTTGATAACACAGGGATTTACCGCCACCGGTAGGCAGTAAAACCAGCGCGTCAGACCCGTTTATCAACTGGGCAATCACTTGCGCCTGACCATCGCGAAATTCGCGGTAACCAAACGTATCTTCAAGAACCTGTTGGGCACGGTTTAACGCCTCGGAATTGTCCGTGGGTACGTTTTGCTGTGGGAGTGAAGATAGAGATGTCGCTGTCATTGGGCGTCGATTTTACGCGTTTTTGTGGAAATTATCAGGCCTTTTTAAGATCAGTTTTTCTCATTCGGAATTTGATTAAAAGTGCTATAGTTGCGCCCAGATATTCTGTCCAAGGCGGAGTTTTCCATGGCCGAACCCTTACCTACCCTGATTGAAGAAGTTGTTGCCGACAAAAAGAAAGACGACATGGAATCGGTAGCGGAGTCCTTACTGGGTGCCGAAAGCATAGAAATAGCGACACTCCTCGAATCTTTGCCGGTTGGCGACCGACTGTTGTTGTGGAATGCCTTGCCCGATGATCGCAAAATCGACGTGTTGGTTGAAATGCGTAGCGATCCGCGTGAAGTGCTGATTTCGGCCACCGAAGATCATCAGTGGAGTAAAATTCTAACCGGTATTGATGCCGAAGACCTGCTGGAGTTGATGGACTCACTGCCCAGCAAACTGATGGAACTGGCGTATCAGGCGCTGGATGATCAGCAGCAGGGGTATTTCCGCGACGCAACACAATATCCCGACGAGCAAGTGGGGCACTGGATACGTCGCGATGGCCTGACCATGCCGTTAAACGCCAAAGTGCGAGATGGTTTGCGCCGTATTCGCCGCAATGTGCCGATGCACTGCGACACTATTTTTCTGGTAAACCGCTCCGGGCAATTTTCTGCGGCAGTGAAGTTAACCCGCGTGTTTGGTGCGCCGGAACATTTACCGCTGGTGGAGTTAACCGAAGAATTTATTCCGGTTATTAAGGGAACCGACGACAGTACGTCAGGCTCGCTTCAGGTTCAACGCAGTGGCTATGCGGCTTTGCCGGTGGTGGACGACAACAATAAGTTACTCGGCAGGCTGGATATTCTGGGTGCCAGTGAACTGGTAAACGAAGATTACGAACGTCAGGTGATGGCAACCGCCGGTATGGACGAAGACGAGGATTTATTTGCGCCAGTCGCAAAAAGCGCCCGTAATCGCGCCTTGTGGCTGGGAATTAACCTGCTCACTGCTTTTTTAGCCTCGTGGTTTATTGGCTTGTTTGAAGCCACCCTACAGCAGGTGGTCGCGTTGGCGGTACTGATGCCCGTAGTCGCGAGTATGGGCGGAATTGCCGGTAGTCAAACGCTTACGCTTATAGTGCGGGGCCTGGCCCTCGGTCAGGTGACCGGAGCAAACTTAAAAGCCCTGATGACCAAAGAACTGAAGGTGGGTGGCGTAAACGGGGTGATCTGGGCGTTGGTGATAGGCATTGTAGCGTTTTTCTGGTTTAGTGATCCGTTGCTGGGCGTAGTGATTTGCCTGGCGATATTTTTGAACATTCTGGCTGCTGCGCTGGCAGGCGTGTTGCTGCCAGTGGTGCTGGATAAATTGAAAATTGACCCGGCGCTGTCGGGTTCGGTGATCCTGACAACGGTTACAGACATTGTTGGGTTTGTTGCATTTTTAGGTTTAGGTAGTCTGTTTTTACTGTAGGAGTTGCTGTGTCAGCCAAGCCGTTTGCCTTATCGGGTATGTTGTATGCCATCGCGGCCTATACCATGTGGGGGGTAGCACCGCTCTATTTTAAGCAACTGGTTGAGGTGCCCCCTACGGATATTCTGATGCACCGGGTAATCTGGTCTGCCTTGTTATTGTGTGTGTTGTTACTGGCATTGGGGCAGATGGGCAAAATGCGAGCTGTTTTTGCCAGTAAACGACTTATGTATAGCTTATCCGGGGCCAGCGTACTGCTGGGCGCAAACTGGCTGCTGTTCATTTGGGCGATTAACAGTAACTACATGCTGGAAGCCAGTTTAGGTTATTACATCAACCCCATTATTAACGTATTCCTCGGGCGGTTGATTTTGCAGGAGCGCCTGCGGCCATTACAGAAATTTGCTGTGTTACTGGCGATTGCTGGTGTGGCAAATATCATTATTGCACATGGTACCTTGCCCTGGATTGCGCTTACGCTGGCCTGCACGTTCAGTGTATATGGCCTTATTCGCAAGCAAATTCCAGTAGAGCCGATGCCCGGACTCTTTATGGAAACGTTGGTACTACTGCCCTTTGCATTGTTGTACTGGGTAATGTTTGCCAGCGAGCAGAGCAATATGCTTACCAACGACTGGGCGTTAAATGGCTGGCTGCTTGCAGCAGGTGTGGTAACCACAATGCCTCTCCTGGCGTTCAATGCCGCCGCAAAACGCATTTTGTTTACCACCCTTGGGCTGTTTCAGTATATCGGTCCAACGCTGATGTTTATAATTGCCGTTTGGCTATATCAGGAACCGTTGGAACCTGCGCGCCTGATTACATTTGCAGTGGTGTGGACCGGGTTGCTGTTATTCAGCGTGGATGCCTGGCGCGGTTTTAAAAAACAGCGCAAAGTAATTGCCAGCGTGGTGGAGTAAATCGTCGCCATAGCAGATCAAACTCACTCGTTTCAGCGTGTTGCTAGCGACATGATTGGTAACAGTTCGTCAGTTTACAGTCCGCGTAATAGCGTTTAGCTTCTGGCTTACTATTTCTGCTTGAAGAAAGGAAGCCAAATGATGAAGACCAAACGATGGGGTTTACTGGCATGGGTTGTTGCGGCGCTTTGGACGTCGTTTGTGCACGCCGCTGAACTAGAGCCGGAACAGGCTAAAACGCTGGTGCAGCAACAAATTGACGCACAACTTGCGTTTGACGCCGATACGCTGAAACGTATTTTGCATGATAGCTACCTTGAAGTTTCTCCCGTCGGTGAAATTGACACCAAAGAGCAAGTTGTGGCGTTTTACGATCCCGCAAAAAAGCGCCCAGGACCTGCAGCGACACTAAGCGATCTCAATGTGCGAGTTTATCAACAAACCGCGGTGGTGACCGGGCATGTCGTATTTGCTATGACGATGCCGGACGGTAAAGAAAACCGCTTTACCATGACCGGCAGTTGGGTAATAGCTGAGCATGAAGGCGTCGCCACAATTGTGTCGGCGCACTACACGCCGGTACGAAAATAGCGAACACCTATGCGAATTAGTATCAACTGGCGCTAGTCGATACCGAACCTGTGTCACGTTAAAGCGGGCGCAAAACACGTCTCACTAAAAACAAAGACAAGGCCGATTGTACACATACTGTGGTTACCGAGAGGTACCAGACTTGCTCAATATAAAAGTCTGGCTGAGCGGTTAGCCACATAAGCGGCACCGCAAAGGTGACCAGTCGTGTGGCAGAGCTCCACAAGCTCGGCCAGGTATTGCCGACCCCCTGAAAAATGCCCGAGCAACTGAAAATGATCCCCGATGGAATAAAGTTAAAGCAAATCGTGGTAAGAAACACGGTGCTAACCGCAATGACGCTCGCGTCGTCAGAAAAACTGCCAAGTAATAACTGGGGCTGCCATAAACACAGCAGGGTTAATCCTGTCATCAATCCGCAACTGATTATCAGCGCGTAGCGAAAGGCGTCTTTTACCCGATGAGGCTGCTGGGCCCCGTAATTTTGCCCAGCGACGGCGGGCAGTGCAAACGCGATAGCCATTGCTGGCAGTAGCAGCGCTTGCATCACTCTTGATCCCAATCCGAATCCTGCTGTGGCACTTGCTCCAAACCCTTGAATTGCCCAATACACCAGCGCCATGTAGGTGAACATCAGAAAAAATTCAGCGCCAGCAGGGAAGCCAACTTTCCATAACCGTTTCCATGTATGGAGCTGCGGTTTAAGTTGCACCTTATTCACCGATACATACTGTTCCATTCGCTGAAAATAGCGCCATAGCAGCAATACAGAAAATAGTGCAGAGAGTGAACTGGCAAGACCCGCACCTGCGGTGCCCATCGCGTAACCGGTTAACCAGCCGTGAATCAAAACGGGCGTTAGCAGTATGTTCAGAAGTAAAGACAGCATTTGTACCTGCATGGCAGGCTTTACGATCCCTGTGCCACGCATTGCTGCAGTCATTGCCACAATACAAAATTGCAAAGCCAGACTGGGTAAAAAGTAGTAAAGATACTGCGCGCCTTCTGTTTTTACTTCGGGGTCCATCGTCATGTTGTCCATGTACGGCCGGGTAAGCAGATAGCCTG
Source organism: Alteromonas sp. AMM-1 (assembly GCF_047290655.1). Classification (NCBI taxonomy): domain Bacteria; kingdom Pseudomonadati; phylum Pseudomonadota; class Gammaproteobacteria; order Alteromonadales; family Alteromonadaceae; genus Alteromonas; species Alteromonas sp. AMM-1. Next base: position 22,127 of record NZ_JBLBUE010000016.1, read on the forward strand.
CTGCCAATACGGCAATGGCCAGTAACTGGGAAATAAACAAAGACTGATTGAACAGATGATTCGCGTCATTCTGATCTTTGCGACCAACTGCATGCGAGATTAACGTGGCAGTACCAACGTTTAGCATTTGCGTGAGGGCCAGTACAAACATAGAGATATTAGCGGCAGCGCTTACCCCGGCTAAGGATGTGTCGCCTAACTGACCTACGAAATACAAGTCCGTCATCAGGTAAAGGGTATGTACCAGCATGCCCATCGCCATTGGCACAGCCAGTTTAATTAAGTGTTTAGGGATTGAACCCTGCGTAAGATCTTCCATGGTTGTCTCAGGTGTTTTCTCTTGTATTTCTTTGTTGCTTTTGGATTAGGTTGACCCAGTTAAGCCGCCTTACGACAACTGGGATGCATCGATTGCAGACAGATGCAGGCTCGATAACAGGCCCATGCATTGCTCTACCTGTTGTTGATTCATCATATTGGTTACCCGCTCGGCAGCGTACTCAATACTTTGGGTGGCCTGCTGATACGCTTCAAGCCCGCCATGGGTAAGCCTGACTAAACTCACCCGGGCATCTCTGGCATTGGCAACGCGTTCAACCCAGCCCACCTTTTCCATGGGCAACAGTAAACGCGTAACCCCAGAAGCTGTAACACCAATACTGTCTGCCAGAGATACCCGTTTGATGGTGTGATCACTGGACTGACTCAGGCGATGCAAAACCAGCCATTCTGTAAAGCTCAGACCATGAACAGACAGGGTGTTCTCCAGTGGTTTGAGCGCCTGATTGTGTGTTTTTACCAAGGTCAAAATCAATTGCATTGGATGTGTCAGTGATGACATTGAAAGTTCCTCATTACTAAATTTGTTGCATAATACTTGAGTAATCAAGTTTATTGCAAGCTAATTATTGAACGTTTTTTAATCTTCATTGCAGAGTAGAGAATGAAGGAGCTGACGCAGGGATGCTTAAATACGATAAGGGGAATGGGTAGACAATGTGCCTGATGAGTGACGTGAGTTAGTCGTGAACCACCTGATTACGCCCTCCGGTTTTAGCCTGATAGAGCAACTGGTCGGCACGGGTGAGCATGTCATGAATGTTGGGCGAGGAAACCGTAGTCAGGCCGATGCTGGCGGTAATATGCAAGACTTGCCCTTCTGCATTTACCGGTTTGGCGGCAATGAATTGACGTAGCTGCTCTATACGCTTAATGGCTTCCTGTGCGGATAAATTGGGTAAGTAGATACAGAATTCTTCACCGCCAAAGCGCGACACAATCAGGTCGCTACAACTTTGCGCAATGCGCTTGGCTATCGCTTTTAACACAAGATCACCCGCGTCATGGCCATAGGTGTCGTTAATTCGTTTAAAGTGATCGAGGTCGAGCAGGGCAACGGATTGGTGCTTAATTACAGATTGCTGGCATTGTTCTACGGTATAGAAAAAATGACGACGGTTGGGAAGTCCGGTTAAATAATCAGTGTTCGCGGTACGACGAATGGTTTCCACTTTTTCGATTAAATCAATGTTTAGCATAATCCGGCAGAGCAGTTCTTCGTGGCAAAAGGGTTTGCGCACAAAGTCATTGGCACCGCTTTTGATGAACCGGGCCGACAGCAGGTTATTTTCGTCTTCAGACAGCCCCAGGATCGCCAGGGATTCCTTGTTGTGGGTTTTGCGCAAATGTGCCACAAACTGAGTCGGTAATTCGCCTTTTACTTCGCTGTCGATCAGCAGTAATTTCACGTTTGAGTAAGTCGACAGCAAATCTTCAATGTCAGACGTATTAGCGCATTCAAACGTAATAAAATTGTGGCGTCGCAGCAGTGCGGCCATGGCAGTGCGATTTTGCCGTTTGGGATCCGCCACAATCACGCCAATACCCTTGTTTTTTTCAAGTCTGGCAAGTAGCCGCATCAGGTAATCGAACACCTGTGCGTTTTCTTTGGGAATATAATCCACCACGTCTTTGGCCAGGATCACACTGCGTGTTTCGGCGTCAACGCTACCCGTAGAGACAATCGTGGGAATAAAGCTTTCTATTGCGTAATCAATGGCTTCGCCATGAGGGGCGTCGGGCAAATGGTAATCTACGATGGCGCACAGGTAGTCTTCGGGATCGCTGTGTAAAAATATATGCCGGGCTTCGGCCAGCGTAGTGGCCACTACCGGTTTAAGCCCTGCTTGTTCTACAAGTTTGCGAAGCAGCGCCAGACTGGTGCTGCTGTCTTCAATAACCAGGACCTTTTGTTGCATCGACAAACCCTCATGCAGGTTCAAGTTTCGCGAAACTTAACACCAGCCACTTACTGCCAAACTCGTCAAAATTAACCTGAACACGGGCATGATCCCCGCTCCCTTCATAGTTTAGCACAACTCCTTCACCAAACTTGCGATGTCTTACGCGCTGCCCTAACGAGAACCCGCTTTGCTCGAAACTTTCGTGAGACACGGCGCGGCTGAAGCGATTGGGCACGGGCCGTGATACAGTGGTTTTAAGGCGAATTTCTTCAACACAGTTCACCGGGATTTCGCGCAAAAAGCGCGACGCTGTGTGGTATTTTTCCTGGCCATACAGGCGGCGCATTTCAGCGTAGGTCATGAAGAGTTTTTTCATCGCCCGGGTCATGCCTACGTAACAAAGACGGCGTTCTTCTTCCATGCGACCGGGCTCTTCGTTAGTCATCTGGCTGGGGAACATGCCTTCCTCTACTCCGGCCATAAACACCAGCGGAAATTCCAACCCTTTGGCGGTGTGGATAGTCATCAGTTGCACTGCGTCCTGTTCGCCGCTTGCCTGAGTTTCACCTGCTTCCAAAGAGGCATGCGCCAAGAAGGCTGCTAATGGTGTCATTTCATCGGCTTCTTCCGGCACCACAAATTGCTTACAGGCGGTTACCAGTTCTTCTAAGTTTTCCAGTCTTGCCTGGGCCTTTTCACCCTTTTCAGCCTGGTACATGGCGTACAAGCCCGACTGTTTGAACGCGTATGCGGCTTGTTCTTCCAGTGGCAGTTCGGCGCAGGCTTCGTCCATGGATGTGATCAGATTTATGAACTGCTGAAGTGCGTTAGCAGCCCGCCCAGTCAGCGCTTTTTCCTGAAGCAACTTCAGACTGGCCTGCCACATTGAACAGTTTTGAATTCTGGCGTGTTCGCGAATAGTGGCGAGGGTGCGTTCACCCAGTCCCCGGCTTGGCGTATTCACAACCCGCTCAAATGCCGCATCGTCATGGGCGTGGCTCACCAGTCGCATGTAACCCAGGGCGTCTTTGATTTCCTGGCGTTCGAAAAATCGCAAACCACCGTAAATCCGGTATGGCAGCCCCTGATGTAATAACGCTTCCTCAAGTACCCGGGACTGGGCATTGTTGCGGTATAAAATGGCACTCTCGCGCAATTGATTGCCCTGGTTATGCCAGTCTGCTATTTGCGAAATAATAAACCGCGCTTCGTCCAGTTCATTAAAGCCGGCATAAATGGAAATGGGTTCGCCGCTGTCTCCCTCTGTCCATAGCTCTTTACCCAGGCGCCCCTGGTTGTGTTCGATAACCGCATTGGCTGCTTTGAGAATGGTACCGGTTGAGCGATAGTTTTGTTCCAGACGAATAGTTGCAGCATCGTTAAAGTCGCGCAGGAAGTGCTGAATATTGTTTACATTGGCGCCGCGCCAGCCGTAAATGGACTGGTCGTCGTCGCCTACAATCATAATATTGTTGTCGTGACCGCAAAGCAGGCGCAGCCAGGCGTACTGAATGTTGTTGGTATCCTGGAATTCGTCTACCAATACCGCTCGGAATCGGCGCTGATAGTGGCTCAGTAAGTCCGGGTTCTTTACCCATAATTCGTGGGCACGCAGCAACAGCTCTGCGAAATCGACTAACCCTGAACGGTCGCAGGCGTCCTGGTAAGCGGCATAAATATCCCGCATTTTTTGCTGCGTGTGGTCGCCATGGGTTTCGATATGCTGCGGCCGCAGGCCTTCGTCTTTATTGCCGTTGATATACCACTGAATTTGCCGTGGTGCCCAGTGCTTCTCATCCAGATTCATGGCTTTTAGAACACGGCGCACCAAACGGTATTGATCATCGGAGTCGAGGATCTGAAAGTTCTCTGGCAGGTTCGCTTCGGCATAATGTGCGCGCAATAAACGGTGAGCCAAGCCGTGGAAGGTACCAATCCACATGGTATTGAGCGGACGCCCCATCAGGCTTTCAATGCGCCCGCGCATTTCTTTGGCTGCCTTGTTGGTGAAGGTGACCGCTAAAATACTGTAGGGTGCGATGTTCTCGACTTGCATTAGCCAGGCAATACGGTGCACCAGTACACGGGTTTTACCACTGCCGGCACCCGCCAGGATCAGGCTGTTAGACAATGGCGCGGCAACGGCTTCGCGTTGTTTATCGTTTAATTCGTCGAGTAACTCGGAGACATCCATAGAGAAAAATGCCTGTATTTTTATTCAGGGGTTAGTTAATGATGAGAGTATGCCATTAATGCGTTGTGCGATAAACCTTAATGCCTTCGTGAATAACGCGGTTAGGCAATTGTTATCACTACAACACGGTGAAAATATAGTCATCTTTATGATATGCTCACGCGTATTCAATGTAGTTAGCCATTAAATGAGCAGAAAACCACGCGGTTTATCGCTTGTGATGGGTTGGTGTACTTGAAATTTAAGTAACAGTTACTATCTTCGCGGGGTTATCCGGTATTTTGTCCGCTTTTAAACATTGGGAAAGTAATATGCAAGCAATGACCGCAACAACCGATTTCTGGCTTACGCTAAAGCAGGAAGCCAAACGTATTGTTGAGCAGGAACCGCTGTTGGCGAGCTTTATTCATGCCTGTATTCTCACCCACCATAATTTTGAGTCGTCGCTGAGCTTTATTTTATCGAATAAAATGGCCGACGATGTGATGCCCGCACTGGCGATTCGCGAAGTGTTTGACGAAGCCTATTTGCTTGAACCGGCCATTGTTGATGCCGCCATTGAAGATATCCGGGCGATATTTAATCGCGATCCAGCGGTAAAGGATTACCTTACTGTGCTAATTCACTTTAAGGGATTTCAGTCGGTTCAAGTGCATCGTCTGGCGCATTATTTATGGCAACACAAACGCTATCAGCTAGCGTTATTCCTGCAAAGTCGCAATTCTGAGGCCTTCGCGGTAGATATTCACCCCGCTGCCACGATTGGCAAAGGCGTGATGTTCGACCATGCAACCGGCATTGTGGTAGGCGAAACGGCAGTGATAGAAGACAATGTGTCGATACTGCAAAACGTAACGCTGGGTGGTACCGGTAACGAAAGCGGTGACCGTCACCCAAAAATCCGTCAGGGCGTAATGCTGGGCTCCGGCGCGAAAATCCTCGGCAATATTGAGATTGGCGAAGGGTCTAAAGTGGGCGCCGGAAGCGTTGTGCTCAATGATGTACCTCCGCACGTTACAGTGGTAGGTGTACCTGCCAAAGTGGTGGGCCGACCCTGTTGTAGCCGCCCGTGCGACTCCATGCAACAGAACGTACTGGAAGATAATCAGCCTGTTGATTAGGCGCAGCTAATGAGGTCCCGGACATTGCTTCGCCATTCCGGGAAGACGTGAGTTGTTTAGGTCCCGAACGTTGCTTTGCCATTCCGGGAAGACGTGAGTTGTTGAGGTCCCGAACGTTGATTTGCAATGCCGGGAAAGCGGGAATTACTCAACCAGCGTTAATAATTCGTCCAGATACGACAATTGAATGCCTGGTAACACAGCCAGTTTTTCCGAGCGCAAATCCATTTTACGATTACAGGCCAACCACGAGGTTTGCATGCCTGTCCGATGCGCTCCCAGGACATCTTTAATCAGATTGTCGCCTACGTGCATGATCTGCTGCGATGGCAGGGAAAGGTATGCTATGGCTTCCTCGAACATATCAGGATAAGGCTTGCGGGGACGGGTTACACTGGCGTGTAAGGTTAAACTGAAATACGGTGCCAGGCCTATCTTATGGGTATCCACATTGCCATTGGTTATAGCCACCAACGGGACCTTGTTTGCGAGCTTTTGCATTACGGCTTTAACACCTGGCGCAACCTCGAAGTCACTGCGTACGGCGTAGAAAAAGTCAAACAATTCACTTGCTGCCTGGGCGCGTTCGTCGTCCGGTAGACCCGTTTTTCCCAGAGCGGTAAACAGGGTTTGCCAGCGCAGTTTACCCATGTCCGATGCCAGCTTTGGATTGTTGTTTATCAGTGCTTTTTTAATGGCAAACCAATCGTCGTTCGTCATTGAACGCAGTGCCGGGTAGCGCTGATGAATTTTTTTATTCAGTTCGGCGTCGGCGTGACGGATAACGGGTTCGTTATCGTAAAGGGTGTCGTCAAGATCAAACGTAAAGGCTTTAACCGGATAGATCGGACGATAACATTGCATTACAAACTCCAGAATAAAAAACTACTTTTTGCGCGCCCGCGGATGCGCGTTATCGTATACCTTGGCCAGATGCTGGAAATCCAGATGCGTATAGACCTGAGTGGTGGATAAATTGGCGTGCCCCAACAACTCCTGTACAGCCCGCAAATCGCCGCTCGACTCTAATACGTGCGTTGCAAAAGAATGGCGCAACTTGTGTGGATTTACGCCTTGTCCCATAGCCTGGCGCTTGGCCATTTCGTTCAACCGGTTGGCTACCTGACGGTTTGATATGCGATTTTGCCGTTTGCTGATAAACAGCGCTGAGGTTTCTGTAGTCAGCCAGTTGCGGCGCACAGGTAGCCACCTGGCAACGGCTTCGCGGGCTTTTCGTCCCACTGGCAACATGCGCTGCTTGTTGCCTTTACCAGTAACGCGTACCTGATGATCACGGGTGAAATCGAATACATTGAGAGAGGTCAGTTCACTCAAACGCAAACCACAGCCGTACATGAGTTCAAACATTGCCTGATCGCGGATCAGCAGGTCTTCGTCTTCATCTTCATTGAGCAACACGGCCATATCGTCTACCGAGAGTTGCTTTGGTAAGGGTTTATCAGCCTTGGGTGCGGAAACGCCGTCTACCGGGTCGCTATCTAACACACCCTGCTGCATAAGGTAGTTGCTGAACGTCCTTAATGCTGAGAGTCGCAGTGCAATGCTGCGTGGATGTAAGTGTTGCTTTCGCGCGCTTGCCAGTGCCTGTTTCACTTTGGATTGGGTGAGTGCCTGCCAGTGTTGCAGATCCAGAGAGAGTGCTACCTGAGTCAGCTGGCGCTGATAGTTACTGAGTGTATGAGACGACAGGCCGCGCTCATAGCGCAAAAATGCCAGAAATTTCTGCAACCAGTGCGCGCAATCGGGAGCAAGCTGCAGGTCAGGCACTGCGGCTTCTTTGCGCATTAGTAGGGCAGTTTGGTAGGTAAAACGTAATTGAGCACTTCGCGAAGTTGATTCAGCAGCAGTGTATCCATATCCGGTGTGAAATGATCAGCATTGCGACTGCCAACAGCCAGAATACCCATGTCGCGAAGATTGCCCAACAGGATCAGTGCGGCAGATTCTGCTACCTGACCACCAAACATTAACTGGCGTTCGTGCTCACTCAGGCGGCCAAAGAAATACGGTGAGTCTTTAAAGCGTTTTTCCAGAAACAAACGGCGTTGCAGTTCTGGCAAAGCGTTGGGGCCTTTGAATGATTTAAATTCAACCGTGGCCAGGCCAAGGTCTTCCTGCAGGGTTTCCTGTAGAGCTAATAAGATATCGGCCAGGGTGTGACAGGTTAATAACCGGAGGTTTAAGTCGGCATAGGCGCGGTATATTTTTTCATTTTGCTTGGCAATGCTAATTAGCTGAGTGAGTTTGTAATTAAGCAAACGCACTTTCTTACGCAATTGTTCGCTTTGAATTTCTACCAGCGAAACGCTGCCTTTTTGAGCATGAGGAACCTGTAATTGTTCCAGTATGCTGGGGTGTTGAATGAAGAAATCAGGATTCTCGATTAAGTACTGGCTAACTTGCTCCGCCGTTACATCGCCGACTTCCGGAAATTCGGTATCGAACTGTAATGAGGTATTGCCCTGACCTGCTAAATCATTCATATAGTTATTGTTCCGTCGTATACATGCTCGGCTGGGCCTGTCATTTTTAACGGGGTACCCGCACCCTGCCAGCGAATTCGTAAACTGCCGCCGGGCAGATCAACCCGAACGTCCTTGCCTAATTTACCCTGAATCTGGCCTATTGCAACTGCTGCGCATGCGCCGCTGCCACAAGCCAGTGTTTCGCCCGCGCCGCGCTCAAAAACACGCAGGCGAATATGTTCTTCATTCACAATTTGCATAAAGCCAACGTTAACGCCTTCAGGAAAGCGCTCGTGGCGTTCTAACGTAGGGCCAATCGTACCCACTTCGGCTGTATCTACATTGTCTACTTCCAGCACGCAATGTGGATTACCCATGGATACCGCACCGCAAAAATGCGTGTTGTCGTCGGCGCGAATAAGGTAGGTTTTTTCCTCCTTATTGGCTTTCAGCGGTATCTCAGCCGGTGTGAAGTTAGGAATGCCCATATTCACTGTAACCTGGCCGTCTTTTTCGAGGTACAGGATCATCTTACCTGCTTTGGTGCTCACCACAATTTTATTGCGGTTGATGAGCCCCTTTAATTTTACAAAACGGGCGAAACAACGGGCACCGTTGCCACACTGAGAGACTTCGGAGCCATCGGCATTAAAAATACGGTAGTGAAAATCCTGGTCGGGATCGTAGGGAGGTTCAACCATTAGTAACTGATCGAACCCAATACCAAAATTACGGTCGGCGAGTTGCTGAATTTTCTCTTTGGAAAAGAAAACATTCTGGGTAACGTTATCAATGACCATAAAGTCATTACCCAGCCCGTGCATTTTAGAAAAATTTACCAGCATTTCAGCGCAACAATAATTATTAGAATTCCCCCTAGTTTACGTAAGTTTGTGCTCTCCTTTCCAGAGATCTTTTAGATTTTCTCGTTCACGCACAACATGAACGGTATTTCCTTCCACCATTAGCTCTGCGGGACGGCAGCGGCTATTGTAGTTAGAGGCCATAACGAAGCCATATGCACCGGCACTTCTTACGGCTAAGTAGTCGCCACTTTCGATGGCAAGCTCGCGGTCTTTTCCAATAAAATCACCGGTTTCACACACCGGTCCTACAACGTCGTAAGTGTATGTTTCGCGCGCTAAACCTTCTTCAACCGGAATGATGTTCATCCAGGCAGAGTACAATGAAGGGCGGATAAGGTCGTTCATGGCCGCATCTACAATGGCAAAGTTCTTTTCAACACCGGATTTCACAAACTCTACTTTGGTTACCATAATACCGGCATTCGCTGCGATGGCCCGGCCGGGTTCCATAATGAGTGTGAGTGCTTCACGGCCTTTCATTTTTTCTGCAATCGCGGCAGCGTATTCACGTGGATGCGGCGGTGTTTCGTTACGGTACGTTACGCCTAAACCACCACCTACGTCTAAATGCTTGATATGAATACCTTTAGCAGCCAGCTCGTCGATGAGTAATAACAAGCGTTCCAGCGCATCTACAAACGGGCCTGTTTCGGTAAGCTGTGAACCAATGTGGCAGTCCATACCCACTACATTTAAGTGTGGCAGGCTGTTAGCCAGCTCGTAAACAGCGATGGCGCGTTCGCGGGCAATACCGAATTTGTTGGCTTTCAAACCGGTAGAGATATACGGGTGGGTTTTCGCATCCACATCAGGATTAATACGGAGGGAAATGGGGGCTTGTTTGCCCAGTTTGCCTGCTACATCGTTGATGCGGTGGAGTTCCGGCTCCGATTCCACGTTAAAACAATGAATGCCTTCCTGTAGCGCAAATTCGATTTCTTCCGGCGTTTTACCTACGCCCGAAAACACTACTTTGCTCATGTCGCCACCGGCAGCTTTTACGCGCGCCAGTTCGCCACCCGATACGATGTCAAAACCTGAGCCCAGTTTGGCTAGCACACTTAATACGCCAATGTTTGAGTTCGCTTTAACGGCATAGCAAATCAGGTGTGGGTGGTCGCCTAATGCTTCATCAAATGCTTTCCAGTGGCGCTCAAGTGTGGCGCGGGAATATATGTACAGTGGCGTGCCGTACTGGCTGGCAAGGTCTTTTACACTGACATTTTCGGCGTGCAGCGTTTGATTTTGATAACTGAAGTGATCCACTAGCGAACATCTCCGGATGAAGAGGGAGTTGCTTGAGCAGCGTTATTGGCGGGTGTAGCAGGGGCTTCTTTGGGCAAATACAACGCACCCCGATATCCACAGGCACTCAGCATACTTACCAGTGCCACTAGCATACAAACACGTTTGGTCACGCGCCAACTCCCAGAGCAAAGAAAAAGAAGCCGATATCATCGCAGAGCGAAATTAAAATGCAAGCGACATCAGCCTTTCACGCGTCTTTGGACCAAATTTAACCTGTTGCCACAGCGCATTGCAGAGTTGTCGTGTATCAGACCAGTTACCCGCTACCAGCCAATCGAGCATTGGTGTGGGATCGGTGGGAAATTCAATGCCTTCGTTTTCTGGTTCACCCAGCCATTCTTCCACGGTATCGGTATCCAGTTGATACAGTGGCTGACAGAGGCCCAGGGTAATTAAGGTACGTAAATTGGAGAGTTGCTCAAACTGACCATGCAAAGGCTTAACCAGCAGTTTTTTGCCAAGTTGCAGTGATTCGCTGGCGAGTTCAAAGCCACCATTACTGATCACGCCTGAGCAGTGTTGCAGTGCTTGTCGGAAGCTGGGCTTTGAAGGGGGATTCCATTGGATGTGACCCTGCACAGACGGCGCTTTGATTTTAGGGTGGAAGCACACAAACTGCTGTTCGGTGAGGGGCTCCAATAACTGCTGGATGTCCCGAAGTTCTTCAAATGGCAGGTAAACCAATGTATGCGCTTTACTGGGATGCATGGCAGGTTTATCAATAATAAACGGCGGCACTATGGGTTGATCAAAATGGTACCAGTGAACGCCCAACTGGATGTCGGTAGGAGCAAATGCCCGCATAATCAGCCGGTCACTGAAGCTTTCGCCTTCACGCGGTACTTTATAAGCAAACGCAGCCTGGTGACTCACTGATATTGACGTGAGCCCTTGTTGTTTGGCCGCCCAGGCCGTAATGGGTTCAAAATCGTTGAGCAGGACATCGTAGCCAGACACATCAAATTGCTTAATGTCGCGAATAAGCTGTAACGGCTTCGCCTGTGTAAGGGTTTGCCACTGACTGACTTTGCCTTTAGACGTAACAAACGTCAGGCCACTGAAAGTACGGTAGTTCCCAAAGCATTCCATATCAAAATAGTCAGCGGGCTCGCGACCCGAAAAGACAAAATCTACGTCGATATCATTTCGCTCAGCCATGGCTGCCGCCATAATGCGAGCGCGGGCAATGTGGCCGTTGCCGGTGCCTTGTACGCCATATAACACTTTCATATTAAACCAGAATAGTCAGACTCAGCTGTGCAATCGTGATACCTAGCAATGCACCAGCAATAACGTCGGTGGGGTAATGTACGCCCAGTAAAATGCGGGACAAACCAATTAAAGTGGCCCAGGAATACGCCAACACCGCAAAGGGCGGATAGAAATGCGCAATCATGGCAGCCATTAACCAGGCCGCCGCTGTGTGGCCGGAAGGCAGGCTAAACTTGTCAGAAGGGGTGACGTGTGCGGTAAGGTTACTGATAAAGTCGCAAGGTCTGGGTCGTTTAAATGCGCGCTTTAACATAACGTATACGGGTAATTCCAGGCCATAAGCCATTAACGCAGTGTACAGAAATAATTCACCGTATTGAGGCTCAAATCCCATCAGGGCCAGGCCAATGACTAAATACAGATAGCCATCGCCGGTGCGGGATAACCAGATGATTGCGCGACAGTCGCGATTCAGCGTTAATCCATACAGCCAGTGAAACAAGACAGTATCGTATTTAGTGACGCTTTTCAGGCCCATACCAAAGGCTCCTGTTAGTTGACTGTGTCAGGTTAAAAAGCCTCTGTGAAGTGTGGGTGACACTTTTGCGAAACCTTTATGACAATGTCAAATAACGAAATTAATCACACAATTTATTGATTTAACGCCTAGCTGTGAAGGTCACACCAGTGCTATGCTTGCGGTACACACGCATGTTTCTGATAAAGGTATTACCATGGACTACAACACTTCTGAGTTATGTGATTTATTCGCCGATAATGTGGATGTGGTGGAGCCAATGTTCACTAGTTACGGCGGTCGCTATTCGTTTGGCGGAGAAATAACCACGGTTAAGTGTTTTGAAGACCGTGAATTAATCGACCGCGTACTGAGCGAACCTGGTGAAGGCAAAGTCTTATTGATCGATGGTGGCGGCTCATTGCGCCGTGCGTTACTCGATTCTGAATCCGCTCAGTTAGCGGTTGAAAATAACTGGGAAGGGATTGTTTGCTACGGCTGTGTACGCGAGGTCGATCTTCTTGAAGATTTTGATATCGGCATTTTTGCAATTAATGCCATTCCGGTAAATGCTGAGACACAAGGTATTGGTGAAGTAGACGTGCCAGTAAACTTTGGCGGGGTGACCTTCCTGCCGGAAGATCACCTGTATGCCGACAGCACAGGCGTGATTTTATCGCCTGAGCCACTGGATATCGATTAATCCGCAAATACTGCGTTTAAATACGCGGCAATTCGAATGCCTGCCTGCTGCAAACGCTGTTTTGCAGTAGGCAAATGTTCATACTGATAATCCCAGGACATACGATTCGCGTCTTCAGGGTAAATCGTATCCCGAATCACCGTGCTTTCTGTAATCCATACTTCCGGGTCTGTTGTTGACCAGTTCTTGATGTCCTGTTCTGTGATTTTGCGATCCAGCCAGTTAGTCCATTCAGTGAACGACAGATCGTGTTGTTCCAGCATTTGCGAATCCCACACGCGGTGCAGGTTTGAGTCTTCCCAGAAAAAGCGCACTTTTACATCATTGCCGCCTTTGTCGGTACCATTACCTGCGTGTAAAGGCTGATGTAAATCGCCAATAATATGCACTATAAAACGCAGCGCTAATTGTTTGTCGGCCTTTGATGCTTTTGGATCTTTAAGCGTTTTGGTGAAAGACGCTAACGCTGAAGCGGCATCGCCCTGCTCTGGCGCACCTACTTCGTGGTAGTGTTTTCCGGCGGGCACAGTAACGTAGTGCCATGGCCCGGCGGTTTTCTGCCAGAACACATCCGGATTAGAACGCATATCGTCGGCATAGGTGGATGCTTCGGCCAGCGATTCATTGGGAATTAACGCTTCAATCTGTTGCTTTGCTGATGGTGTAAGATGACGCTCGGCGATTTCACCGGTGACACGGTGGCCGGTTTGACCCCAGCCTAATGCAGGTAAACTCATCACTATAGAGACTGCGCACACCAGTGAGGCTGATTTTGAAATAGCGCGTTGGAACATTCTGTCTTCCTTTGATACTTGTTATTTTGAATCGGGTTGATAACCCCAGCGTGCCATCAATGATTGGTCTACGCCCAGATGATCGAGAATCCTGGCAACCACAAAATCAACCAAATCACTGATCTGTTTGGGTTGGTGGTAGAAACCCGGTGCCGCCGGCATAATGGTTGCGCCCATCTTCGACAGCTTTAGCATATTTTCCAAATGGATCGTCGACAGCGGCATTTCCCGAGGTACCAGTATAAGCTGCCCACGCTCTTTGAGCACTACATCGGCGCTGCGTTCTATCAGATTATCACAGGCACCTATCGAAATTGCCGACAGGGTGCCGGTTGAGCAAGGGCATACCACCATTTGTTTCGGCGCGGCAGACCCTGAGGCGACCGGGGCAAACCATTCCTCTTTACCGCATACGCGAATTTGGCCTGGTGTTGCGTTAAACCGACGGGTAAAGAACTCACTGGCAGCGTCTGGTTGCGCAGGGATCTTCATATCTTCTTCAGTAGCAAATACCACTTTTGCGGCTGAGGAAATTAATACAAAGATTTCCTGATAGCCTGCGGCAACCAGTTGTTCCAGCAGGCGCAGGGCATAAGGTGCGCCTGACGCGCCTGTAATGGCAAGGGTGATAGACTTTTTCATAATGGCCTTTTTTACGCTTTACCGGCTAATACATCCAACAGCTTCTGATGGATCCCACCAAAACCACCATTACTCATTATTAGCACGTGATCGCCCGATTGTAATTGCGTGGTGAGCTGGTGAATAATGGCGTCTACACTTCTGAATACGTGACACGGTGCACTGCTTTGTTTGGCTAACTCTGACAATGACCAGCCTAAATTGTCAGGTTCAAATAACAACACTTCGTCGGCAGCTTGCCAGGAATCCACGAGTTGTTGCTTGTGCACGCCCATTTTCATGGTGTTTGAACGCGGTTCCAACACAGCAAAAATACGTGCGTTGCCTACTTTTCGGCGCAGTCCGTCAATAGTGGTGTCGATGGCGGTAGGGTGATGCGCAAAGTCGTCATATACGGTAATATTTTTAACGCAGCCCCGGATTTCCATACGGCGTTTTACATTTACAAATTCACTTAGTGCACCAACGGCATCGGGTAGCGTTACACCGGCGTGATGAGCCGCTGCGATGGCCATCAGCGCGTTATCCACATTGTGCTGGCCAAGTAACTGCCAGTGCACTTCGCCAACCTTATCCTGCTGATAAAATACTGAGAATGCCGAACCATCCTGATTGATCAGTTCTGCATGCCAGTGGCGGCCAAGGTATTGTTGTTCGCTCCAGCAACCCCTTGCCAGCACGGTTTGCAGGTTTTCATCGTGCTGCGGCGATAATACCAGACCCGTCGCTGGTACGGTGCGCACCAAATGATGAAACTGGGTTTGAATCGCTGCCAAATCGGCAAATATATCCGCATGGTCAAACTCGAGATTGTTCATTACCAGCGTGCGAGGACGGTAATGCACAAACTTAGAGCGTTTGTCGAAGAAGGCGCTGTCGTATTCGTCGGCTTCGATAACAAAGAAGGGGCTGGCGCCTACACGGGCTGATATACCAAAATTCTGGGGAATACCGCCAATCAGGAAACCGGGTTCCAAGCCTGCGTATTCGAGTATCCAGGCTACCATCGACGATGTAGTGGTTTTCCCGTGGGTGCCAGAAACACCAATCACCCAACGTTCGGTGAGCAGATTGTCGAGTAACCATTGCGGCCCGCTGGTATAAGGCAGATTGCGATCCAGTACATATTCTACCGCCGGATTGCCGCGCGACATGGCGTTACCAATGATCACCATATCCGCAACCGGATTAAACTGTGCCGGGTCGTAGCCTTCTGTGAGGGTAATGCCCAATGATTCCAACTGCGTGCTCATGGGCGGGTAAACATTGCGGTCTGAACCGGTTACGGTATGACCTAATGATTTAGCAATCGCGGCAATACCACCCATAAAGCTGCCACAAATCCCCAAAATATGTACTTGCATTAACCTTCCTGCAGTAATTTCATATCCGGATACTTTAACAGAAGCCTGCGGTGTTGCCTAAACATCTGATTTCCTTTCGGGGCCCAGTCAGTTTACAATCTATACAGGCTCGATTGCTGGCAGGCAGCAACGGAGAGAGCCAGCATTATGCCTCCCGTTTAATGCGAAGTTACCCTACACATAAAAAAGGCTTACGCAAATCATGAAACGACTTAACTCTCAACTGCAACAAGACGGCGCACCGCTTGAACTCATTCTGTTGATCAGAACCCTGCTGGCAGGCTGTAAGGAAATTTCCTTCCGGGTTAGCCAGGGTGCTCTGGCAGGTGTACTGGGTTCTACTCTGAGTGAAAACGTTCAGGGTGAAACGCAAAAGAAACTGGATGTGATTTCCAACCAGATACTGAAAGATATTCTAAAAGAATCAGGCTATGTTAAAGCCATCTCCTCTGAAGAAGAGGATGATGTTGTGCCATGTCACCCGGACGGCAAGTACCTGGTGAGCTTTGATCCACTGGATGGCTCATCCAATACGGAAATTAACAGCCTGATTGGTACCATTTTTTCGATTGCTCACGCACCACAGTGGATGGAACCAAACGATCCATCTGCGTTTTTGCAGCCTGGTACGCAAATGGTTGCCGCTGGTTACGTACTGTATGGCCCGTCAACTATGCTGGCCATGACAACAGGTCGCGGCACACATTTATATACACTGGATAAAACCCATGGCGGTTTCCTGCTGACCAGCGCCAATATTAAAGTACCGGCAGAAACGTCTGAATTCGCAATTAATGCGTCGAATCAGCGTCACTGGGAAGCGCCGATGCAAAATTACATCACCGACCTGCTGGCCGGTGAAGAGGGGCCGCGTGGCAAAGACTACAACATGCGCTGGGTTGCCGCGATGGTAGGCGATATTCACCGTGTGCTGTGTCGTGGTGGTATTTTCATGTACCCCTTCGATAAGCGTAATCCGGCCAAGCCTGGTAAACTCCGTTTGTTATACGAAGCCAATCCAATGGCCTTCCTGATGGAGCAAGCTGGCGGGTTGGCGTCTACCGGTGAGTGTCGAATCATGGAAGTGATGCCCACAGAAATTCACCAACGCGTACCGGTTATTCTCGGCTCAAAAGAAGAAGTTGAGACCTGCCTGAGTTATTACGACTAATTGGTTAGTAAAAATAGCCCATGAGTATGGCTGAAAATAGCCACATGGGTTTTTATTTTTGTTGTGTTGGCCTTATACTTGACGCACTTTTTTTTGATTAACTAAAGGACAATTAAGCATGAGCTTGAATGCCGTACCTGCAGGCAAGAAACTGCCTGATGAAGTAAACGTAATCATTGAGATCCCAGCACATGCTGATCCAGTGAAATACGAAGTAGACAAAGAAACCGGTGCAATTTTCGTTGACCGTTTCATGGCTACTTGTATGCACTACCCAACTAACTACGGTTATGTGCCAAACACGCTGTCTGAAGACGGTGACCCGGTTGACGTGCTGGTAATTACGCCTTTCCCTCTGCTGGCTGGCTCAGTAATCAAGTGTCGTCCAATCGGCGTTCTGAACATGACCGACGAATCAGGTAAAGATGCCAAAGTACTGGCTGTACCAATCGACAAACTGTCTACTTTGTACCGTGAAGTGTTTGAAACGACTGACGTTCAACCGCTATTATTGAAGCAAATCGAGCACTTCTTCGAGCACTACAAAGATCTTGAAGCTGGCAAATGGGTGAAAGTTGACGGTTGGGCAGACGCCGCCGCCGCTAAAGCTGAAATTGTAAACAGCGTTAAGCGTTACGAAGCAGGCGAATAAGCCGTTAAGCACGCTGCGCTTATCTGTTTGAAGGCTCGTGAAAACGGGCCTTTTTTATTGTTGAGATGTTCATGGTTAAGTTGTTGTCTTTTAAATTGATTTCATCAATCTTTTGGTTGTGTGTCGGCATGGGAGCTGCGACGGCGGCTGAGCCCATCGAATTGTACTGGGAAGATTTAGTTCCAGCGGGCTTTAATGAACTGGCACCGGGAAAAACCGATCACAACAATAAAATGGCGCAGGTACAGCCTAATGCGCCAGTGGTAGAGGTATATAATAATAAGCGGGTGAAATTGCCCGGATTTATTGTACCGTTGGAAGGCACCGCAGAACTGACCACCGAATTTTTACTGGTACCGTTTTTTGGCGCTTGTATTCACGTTCCACCACCTGCGTCGAATCAAATAGTGTATGTCAAAATGGACGAAGGTGTGCCGGTAGAAAATCTGTATGACGCGGTGTGGGTAGAGGGTGTATTCAATACCGTGCGTTGGGAGGGCGACATTGCGGCAGCAGGTTATAGCATGCAAGGTAAAACTGTAACGGCATATTAATCAGGCGGGGCTGTGCGTTGCATATTGCACCTGCTCGTGCGATAACAGGCATTCATACCTACAGGTTCAGGGAGAAACTGATGTCGGAAAACGTGCTGTTAAGCGCCTCATTTAATCCAGCGGTAAAACAATACTGGCTGATGAGCTGGTTACTGGTGTCGGTACTTACCTTAATAGGTATCCCTTTACTGATTCTTTCTATCCCCATTTTTTTGTTGGTGAGCGGTAAAATGCTCAGCGCAATGTCGGCTACGCTTACCGAGCGCAAGCTGGTAGTCAAACGCGGTATATTGTTTAAGGTGGAGAAATCCATCCCGCTGGAAAAAATAACCGACGTGGCAATGAGTCAGGGGCCACTCATGCGTGCTTTCAATTTGCAGCGCCTGAGCTTCGAAACCGCCGGTCAGTCAGGGCCTGGAGCGCTGGTATCGCTAATTGGTATTGTTGATGCTGCCGAATTCCGGGAGGCCATATTAACGCAAAAAGACAATATGACCGCCAAACCAATATCCAGTAAGACAACAGACGATGCAGGTGATACCGGGTTGGAGGAATTAACCGCTAGCGTAAAACGCATAGAAGCCTTACTGGAAAAGCTGGTGGCAGCTAAATAATCGCAGTGCCACCTGCTGTGTTTATGCCGTTTCCGGAATGGCCCGATACTGGAAGTCGCGTAACGTGACTTCACCTTCACCAACGCAGTAAAGCGCCACTTTCAGGCTCAAAAATCCTCCGAAAACATTGTGATGCATGCCAGACACTTCCATTCTGGTGCCATGCAGGTGCCAGGTTTTACCGTTATCGAAAGAAAAGTGATACGTTACCACGTTGCGATTATTCGTTAATTTAAACCGCACATCCCGATTGCTAATGGGACGTCCTGCCCACTTGAGTTCTTCAGCATACTGATACAGTTTTAACTCTTGTTGTGTAAAACCCAGTCCAACATAGGCCTTGTGATTGTAAAACAACAGGATACCTGCTTCCGCAGCGGGGGTGTCCGACAACTGCATGGCAACTTCCACTTCATAGGACCGGTCACTTACCGGACACGTTAAAGGTGCGCTGTTGGCAGGTGAACTGCCATGCGCCGCTAAATGCAGTGCTTGGTTGCCATACCGTACACGCGACATTTCTTCAGGGCGCGGATCATGAAAACTCCATTGAATGCCGAATTTGTTTTGGCTGAAGTCATCGGATAAGGCAAATCCAGCGTTTGAGAGCGCCTTTTGCGTAGGTTTGGGTAATGGTTTAGACAAGTCGCCGCCGGTTGCATAAAACCAGCCGTCATCGCGCCATTCAATGGGTTCCAGCAGGGTTTGGCGGCCCAGTGTTCTGAAGCCGTTTTCGTATCCGTGATACACCATCCACCAGTCGCCTTCAGGCCCTTGTACAACCGTTGCATGTCCTTTCGACCACCAGGGTTCTTGTTCAGATTGGGTGCGTACCAGCGGATTGTGCGGACAATGCTCCCACGGGCCGTGAATGGACTTTGAGCGCGCGGCGATTACCATATGGCCAGTTACCGGGCCTGCAGTGCCACCAACGGCGGTAACCAGGTAAAACCAATCGTTATGATGGAATAACTTTGGGCCTTCCGGTGCAAAGTTTTCGACTACCCAGTCGCTTGGATAGCGCCAGGGGTCGTAGGCCATTTCCAGCTTACCGTCGGTAGCCAGTCCATCGTCGGTTAATCTGATTTTGCGGATGCCATTCACAAAGAGATAGCGTTTGCCGTCTTCACCTACGATATGGCCCGGATCGATACAACCGTCGATATGCAGGTTTACCGGCTCGCTCCAGGGGCCGTCGATGTTGTCTGCCCAGATAGCATAAATCGACCAGCCTTCACCTTTCGGATCGGCGGGAATATAGATGAAGTAACGATCATTGTGCTTACATAAATCTACCGCCCAGATAACCCCCAGCGAAGTGGTCAGTGCGGGCCCGACAGGTGCCCAGTTAACCAGATCTTTGGAGTGCCAGATAATTAATCCAGGATAAGAATAAAACGACGAAAACGTCATGTAGTAATCATCACCATCTTTTAAAATGGTAGGGTCGGGATGATCGCCGCTTACAATGGGATTTAAGAAGGTGCCGTTACCTAAATCGGCTTTGCGTTGCCCCTCCACACCCGGTGGCCAGGCACGCATGGGTGGCTGGCAATTTGCTGTTGCGTTACCTGCGGCGAATAATGAAAAAGGCGCAATGGTGGCGCCAGCGGCAATCGATTTTAACAGGTTACGTCTGCTGGTTGACATAAGCACTCACTATCCTGATTGATGACTTGCAGACTGTTGTGGTCGGCACAATGAAATAGCACAGCTTAAAAAGCCACCAGCATTTCTCATTTACTTAATTTGTTAGTGTGTTTGCGAAAATTGTGAACGGCGCTGCGAGGCAGGAAATATCGGCCAGTCAGGCATGTATTCAACCAAAAAAGCATAATCATGAATAAATATGCATAAATTTAGACTTTTTAATAATACGTGTGTCAGGTATATTTTTGCTAAAAATACGCTTCGTAAAAAATAATTCTAACATCGCGCGGCTCGGGCCGGGTTTGTCGAATCACTGAACAGTTTTCGGCAACAACGTCCCACAGAAATAAAATAAGCCTTGAATAGAGGCAGATAAATCCAAAACTCATTATTACAATTCAGGACAACAATATGCGTAACTGGCTTTTAGCTGTTGCTTTACTTTTGCCGTGCTCGGCATTCGCGCAGGAATCCGCCGACAGTGGTGACACTGCCTGGATCCTTACTTCTACCGCACTGGTGTTATTTATGACCCTGCCAGGCTTATCGTTTTTCTACGGTGGCCTGGTACGCAGCAAAAACGTGTTGTCTGTGCTCATGCAGTGTTTTGCCATTGCATGCGGCGCATCACTCATTTGGTTAATTGCGGGATATAGCCTGGCTTTCACTGAAGGCAACAGCTTTATTGGCGATTTCTCTAAGGTGTTTCTGGACGGCGTAACCAAAGACAGTTTGTCGGGTACTATTCCAGAACCATTGTTCTTTATGTTCCAGCTTACTTTTGCCGTTATCACGCCTGCGCTGATGGTAGGGGGCTTTGCTGAGCGTATGAAGTTTTCTTCCGTGCTGATTTTTGCGCTTGTGTGGCTGGTGCTGGTGTATTTACCTGTGTGTCACTGGGTGTGGGGCGGCGGTTGGTTAGCGCAAATGGGCCTGCTGGATTTCGCTGGCGGTACGGTTGTGCACATTACGGCAGGTGTGGGTGCGCTGGTGGCCGCACTGGTTATTGGTAACCGAAACGGTTATGGCAGCTCGTCTATGATTCCACATAATCTAACCATGACCGTTGGTGGTGCAGGTATGCTGTGGGTAGGTTGGTTTGGCTTCAACGGCGGGAGTGCTGTGGCAGCTAACGGTGACGCGTCCATGGCTATGCTGGTTACGCACATCAGCGCAGCGGCAGGTTCGCTGGCGTGGATGACACTGGAATGGGTGAAATATGGTAAGCCGTCTGTACTGGGTATTGTAACCGGTATGGTTGCGGGGTTAGGCACTATTACGCCGGCATCGGGATTTGTTAGTCCGGCAGCGGGTCTGGTGATCGGTTTAACGGCTGGCGTAATTTGCTTCTACTGTACTGTGTTGATTAAGCAAAAGTGGAAAATCGATGATTCGCTGGACGTATTCCCGGTGCATGGTGTGGGCGGTATTTTAGGCACACTGCTTGCCGGTGTATTCTGTTCACCAGAGCTAGGCCTGTTCAGCGGCTATGGTTTCGGTGGCGACAACACCAGTATTGGTGATCAGGTAACTGTGCAAATCATTGGCATTGTAAGCGTATTTGCTTACACCGCGGTGGTGTCATGGATCCTGCTGAAAGTGGTATCGGTGTTAACCAAAGGGTTGCGCGTGGATACCGAAACAGAACATCAGGGCCTGGATATTTCCAGTCACGACGAGCGCGGTTACAACCTGTAATTCAGCTGTGGTTATTCCTTTTCGTCAATGCACCGCTAGCCGGTGCATTGTTGTTTTAGACGATGGCATTAATTCTGAGCCGAGCTTTGAGTGTTTAATCAAATCATTTTTTGATTTGATTACCGAGCGCAATCACATCATATGATGTTTCTGCATGGAAAAGGTAACAGGCAAACGGCCCAGCGATGGGCTGGAACTCTAAGTATAAATACCGGTGTACTGTTGATTGTGAGACTGAGATTGTGGAGTGAAAGTCGGGTTCTCAGTGCTAACCATACAACTGTTCAGCGCGATTAAACAGCACCCAGGAGGTGAGGATATATTTGTTGTCTGAAACCGGGATTTGGCCTCGGTGAGTGTGAGTAAAATAGGCAGGGGCGATCACCATGCGGCCAGCTTTTGGCTGAATCGATACATTTTGATAATAAAAATCGGTACTGCCGCCTTCTTCTACGTCATTCAGGTAAAACATAAATAGCAGAATGCGGTGCAGGGCTTCGTTGTGTGGTGCCTGCGGAAACACCTCTGAATGCCAGTAAGGATAGCCGCCATGGCCTTTTTCGTAGCGCTGGGTGTTGATATCGCCCAATCGGAACAAGTGCTGAATTAACATCGGCAATTGCGGTAATCCCAGAGTTTCAAAGTTCTCTGACGTGAGTTTTACCGGTTGGCCAGTATTGGGATCAGGAAGCGTAAGTCCAAGCGGCCCTACAATGGCGAAGTAGTACTTTTTCAGGTAATTAAAAATGGCATTGCCACATACCTGAAATACCTGCTGGTGATAGGCCTGAAATTCCGGGTTTTGTGAAAAAGACACATCCATTGAACGCTTCTTGTCGGTGTCTACACCTCCACCGGTGCGCCCCGGCGCTAATTGCCCGCTGGCATCGAAAGTATTAATAATGTCGCTGCACAACTGGGCGGGTAACGCATTATCAATCACTTCAATGAATGTGGTCATGTTACTTACTCGTGGCCTTCTGGCAGCAGGTGCTCGCTTAATGCGGCTTTGATATTGTCGGGGATTGCTGCGGTTTTCTGTGTCTCGTAATTGTAGTGCACCATGGTGGTAGTGCCAGAGTTACAGCGCTTACCACCCTGCCAGGCTTCCTGATAAGCCTCGAAAGAACTGTTTCCTATGCGTTTAACCCAGGTTTTAATGGTAACGGGTTCGCCATAGAAAATTTGCGCGTGAAAATTTACCTGATAACTGGCCAGTATCAGTGGCCAGCTTTCCAGCTCAAGCGAGGGGGTAAACATTTTGAACAAGGGGGTGCGGCCTTCTTCAAACCACACCACCATAACGGTATTCCCTACATGTCCTGCGCCGTCAGTTTCGCTGAAACGCACATTGGTTGTCATTTCAAACATACTACACCTGCTTAAGAAGTGGTTTTAAGAAACGGCCAGTGTGCGAAACCGGGCTTTCAGCAATGTCTTCCGGCGTGCCTTCGGCAATGATCTGTCCGCCGCCTGAGCCGCCTTCCGGTCCTAAATCTACCAGATAATCGGCGGTTTTAATTACGTCCAGGTTGTGCTCAATGACTACTACAGTGTTGCCGTGATCGCGCAGGCGGTGCAGCATACCCAACAGTTGTTTAATATCGTGGAAGTGCAAACCCGTAGTCGGCTCATCCAGAATATAGAGAGTTTGGCCGGTATCGCGTTTAGACAGTTCCTTGGCCAGTTTTACACGCTGAGCTTCACCGCCCGATAACGTGGTAGCAGCCTGACCTAAGCGAATGTAAGACAAACCAACATCCATCAGGGTTTGCAACTTGCGGGCAATCGCTGGAATCGGGTCGAAGAACTCGCGGGCGTCTTCAACGGTCATTTCCAGTACCTGATGAATATTTTTATCCTTGTATTTAATTTCCAGCGTTTCGCGGTTGTAGCGCTTGCCTTTACAGACATCGCACGGCACGTATACGTCGGGCAGGAAGTGCATCTCAACTTTTATTACCCCATCGCCCTGACAGGCTTCACAGCGACCGCCTTTTACGTTGAAACTAAAGCGGCCAGGCTTGTAGCCGCGTGAGCGGGCTTCCTGCGTGCCGGCGAACATTTCGCGAATGGGTGTGAATATGCCAGCGTAAGTTGCCGGGTTTGAGCGCGGTGTGCGTCCAATCGGGCTTTGATCGATATCGACCACTTTGTCGAGCTTATCCAGGCCGGTAATTGACTTGTACGGCGCTGGCTCACTGGTAGTGGCGTTGTTAAGTTCACGGTGTGCTATGCGATAGAAGGTATCGTTGATCAGGGTAGATTTACCCGAGCCCGATACACCCGTTATACAGGTCATCACGCCTATCGGGATACGCAATGTCACGTCTTTCAGGTTGTTGCCCGTTGCGCCGGTTAATTCCAGCCATTGGCCGTCTTTCGCTTTGTTGCGCTCGGCAGGTACTTCAATTTTCTCGCGGCCAGACAAGTATTTTCCGGTTAGCGAGTTTTCGTTATTCAGAATGTCTTCCAGTGTGCCCTGGGCAATGATTTGGCCGCCATGCACACCCGCGCCAGGGCCAATATCAATAATATAATCGGCTTCTTTAATGGCGTCTTCGTCGTGCTCTACCACCAATACGGTATTACCCAGATCGCGCAGGTGGGTGAGGGTTTTCAGCAAGCGTTCGTTGTCGCGCTGGTGCAAACCAATTGAGGGTTCGTCGAGTACATACATCACCCCGACAAGGCCCGCTCCAATCTGACTGGCGAGACGAATTCGCTGCGCTTCGCCACCGGAAAGCGTATCAGCACTGCGCGACAGAGACAGGTAGTTCAGACCCACGTTTACCAGGAAGCGCAAGCGGTCGAGAATTTCTTTTAATATCTTGTCGGCTATCTGTGCACGTTGACCCGACAAATTCAGATGCTCAAAAAAGTCGTAAGCACCGGCAATCGACATATCTGCAATAGCAGGTAAGTTAGTGCCTTCAATGAATACATGACGAGCTTCTGTGCGCAGGCGCGTGCCGCCGCAACTGTTACAAGGTTGCTGGCTCAGGAACTTGGAGAGTTCTTCGCGAACGGTATTGGATTCGGTTTCACGGTAACGGCGTTCCATATTGGGGATAATCCCCTCAAATGGATGCTTGCGCTCCATAATATCGCCGCGATCGTTGATATAGCGGAAATTTATCGACTTGCCCTTAGAGCCGAACAGCACAATGTTTCTGTGTTCATCGGATAATTCGTTAAGGGGTACCGTAAGACTAAAGCCGTAATGATCCGCTACCGCCTGTAGCATTTGAAAATAATAGTAGCTGCGCTTATCCCAGCCACGAATGGCGCCGCCAGATAAACTGATTTCGTCATTGGTAACCACTTTGAACGGGTCGAAAAACTGGCGTGTACCCAGACCATCACAAGTGCCACAGGCACCGGCCGGATTGTTGAACGAGAATAAACGCGGTTCAAGTTCACTAATGCTGTAGCCACAATGCGGACAGGCAAAGTTAGCTGAAAAGATAATTTCCGGCGTATCCGGTTCGTCCATGTACGCTACTTTGGCATTTCCTGCAGACAGCGCCAACGCCGTTTCAAAGCTTTCAGCAAGACGCAGTTGCAAGTCGTCGCGTACTTTAAAGCGGTCGATAACCACTTCGATGGTGTGCTTTTTGTGCAAATCTAATTCGGGTGGATCCGACAAATCACACACTTCACCGTCGATACGTGCCCTAATGTAACCTTGTGCCGCCAGCGACTGCAGGGTTTTAACGTGTTCGCCCTTACGGTTTTGCACTACTGGTGCTAGCAGCATCAGCTTGGTGCCTTCCGGTAATTCCAGTACGCGATCGACCATTTGAGAAATGGTTTGGGCATCCAGCGCTACATCGTGCTCCGGACAGCGCGGCGTGCCTACCCGGGCAAACATTAAACGCAAATAATCGTAGATCTCGGTAATCGTACCCACGGTTGAACGCGGGTTGTGCGAGGTGGATTTTTGCTCAATGGATATCGCTGGAGACAACCCCTCAATGTGATCAACATCGGGTTTTTCCATCATCGACAAAAACTGACGCGCGTAAGCTGACAACGACTCAACATAACGTCGCTGGCCTTCAGCGTATAATGTATCGAACGCCAGAGATGATTTCCCTGAGCCTGACAAGCCGGTGATCACCACCAGTTTGTCACGGGGAATAGTGATATCGATATTTTTCAGATTGTGGGTGCGGGCACCGCGAACTTCTATGTTATCCATTCGAACCTGATTGCGAGACAAAAGAAACAGTATGCCATAACCGGCGACCTCTTGAATATGCCACTTTACCGAAATCAGATCAGTAGGTGTACACAAAGGGCAGGTGGTAGGTACACAGTGGTAAAATGTGCTACACTGCGCGCCCATTTTAACCAAGCAACAGAGAATCCACTGCCTTGAATGCTTTAGAAGTCCGGGCCGCTTGCACACTGGCGCTAGTTTACGTATTGCGTATGTTAGGGTTGTTTATGGTAATGCCAGTACTGGCCGTTGCCGCAGCGCAGTTTCCTGATTATTCGCCTATGATGGTAGGCATTGCCATTGGGGGGTACGGGCTCACCCAGGCAGCGCTGCAAATCCCAATGGGTATGTTGTCTGATCGCTGGGGGCGTAAGCCGGTGATTTTGCTTGGTCTGTCGGTGTTTGCTCTGGGTAGTCTGGTTGCGGCACTGGCTGATACGATGGCCTGGATGATTGCAGGGCGTGTACTACAAGGCGCGGGTGCCATTGCCGGTGCAATTATGGCGCTGGCAACAGACGTTGCGCGCGAACAACAACGCGCCAAGGTGATGGCGATTATCGGTATTGCCATTGGATTTTCGTTTTATCTTGCTGTACTGATCGGCCCCATTATTGCCGATAGTTGGGGCATTGCCGGTATCTTCTGGGTAACCGGTGTGCTGGCTTTAGCATGCTTGCCCATGGTGAAGTGGGCGGTGCCAGACAGCCCGCAGCGTGTTAGCGCTGAAACCCTGCCACGCGGTGACCAGGTGTGGGCTATGTTTGTCTCTTCGCAGTTATGGCGCTTAAACGTAAGCGTGATGCTTCTGCACATGATGATTACCCTGTTATTTGTGCAGATCCCACTGTCGCTGGTGGCGTTAGGTATGCAACTGGACAGTCACTGGACTTTGTATTTACCTGTACTGCTGGTATCTGTTGTGTTGCTCGGTGGCATGATGCGCAGCAGCCGGGGCAAAGCGCCAAGGCGTATGCTGATGTCGGCCATTGCCATGCTGCTGGTTGCTTTTGCCATGCTGGGCAGCGGTATGTTGAATTGGTGGTTTGTGGTTACCGCTATGGTAGTGTTTTTTACCGGCTTTAATTACCTTGAAGCAAACCTCCCTGCGCTGGTCTCCAGTATTGCACCTGCCGGCCAGAAGGGCACCGCAATGGGGATTTATGCTAGTTTCCAGTTCTTCGGTGCCTTCCTGGGTGGCGTGGTGTCAGGTTCAATTGCTACGAAGTTTGGTGCCCAAGGGGCATACATCAGTGGCATCGTGGTGGCGATTTTATGGGCCTTTATTATGATGGGGCTGCGCACTACCGACAAGTTTAAGCGGGTTACCCTTACTCTCGACAATGGTGTGCAGGTTGCAGCAGCTCAACTGCAATTACTTGAGCGTCATTCCGGCGTTATTGAATGCTTATATGACGCACAACAGGGCCTGTTGTTCCTGAAAGTCGATAGCGACTTTAACGAACTAGAGGCCCGCGCGCTTATCAAACAGTGGGCCTGATCATTACATAATCAGGCCGCTGGGGCAGGCACAACATGCAACACGCCCACTTCCACATTCACTACTTCCACTTCTGTTCCTGCTGGAATGGGAAGCTGACTCTTCACCGTCCAGTGAATGCCGGAATAGGCGTGGGTAGTAACCGCTGCAGGGCCAATGGCTTCCGCTAAGACAAAACGAACGCCATTGAGATCACTGGTGACGGGCTTTTTCTCTACCTGCTGTTGCATTTGCAGTAACGGGCGATACAACAATGCGGCCGACACCGCAGTAAGGATCCCGACGCTGATAAACGCATTCAGATACGTAGCAGGCACAATATCCAGGTAAAATAGTCCGGATGTGATCAGCGCTGCAATCCCAACAAATAACAGCACAAAAGTAGCAAAACCCAGAACGGCAATCTCAATGGCCAACAGTAACAGACCAATCACTGCCAGCGTAGAGGCCAAATTGTCTGATAACCAATCCATATCCGTTACCCTTTATTCATTTTGTTAATGATTGCCATGGCTTGTGTAACCATACTGGCAGCATCGGTTGACCCATCAGGCAGCAGTACAATTGACGATTCACGGGCAATCGCTTGTTTGGCCTCAATGGCTTTGGTTGCCAAATCCAGTTGAATGGCTTTTTGACCTTCTTCGGTATCGGCAGCCGCACCCACTTTGCGCAAGGCTTCGGCTTGGGCTTCTGCAACCGCCAAAATGGCTTGGGCTTCACCCTCGGCTTTTAATACCTGCTCGGCTTTGTCTGCCTCAGCGGCCAGAACCACCGACTGTTTGGCACCTTCTGCGCGGTTAATGGCTGCCTGGCGATCGCCTTCTGATTCCAGAATTTGCGCGCGTTTAACACGCTCTGCTTTCATCTGGGCTTCCATTGCTTCCATTACAGAATTGGGTGGCACAATGTCTTTGATTTCGTAACGCAGTACCTGAATTCCCCAGGGGCCACTGGCCTCGTTAATCGAAGCAACAATGTTGGTATTTAACTGGTCGCGTTCTTCAAAGGTTTTATCCAGCTCCATTTTACCCAGCTCGGAACGCATGGTGGTTTGGGCCAGTTGGGTCACCGCAAACACGTAGTCATCATTGCCTTATCTCCTAAAATTTTTTTCTAGAATTCGCCACTATTCTAAGGGGTGATTAATTAACGCATTGAAATTTATAATAAAACTATGTAGGCAGGGGCTTTCAGTTACGCTTTAGAAAAAAAATGGGAAAATTTCTTCTAAATTCAACTACAATCAGATTATGTTGGATGTTTCTAACAGTAAAACTAGTAGCCATTTTTGTTGTTAAAGTGACAGCTATGTTCACCAATATAATTTTCAAACCTCTCACGATGTACATTGTTTAGTCGGTCGGTACTTAACTCATTACCTGCCTTTATTCCTAGTTATTTTTAATAAGAATGGGTCGGTGAGCAGCTTTCACTGTTTCCCCAAAGCATCTTGAATCGCGCCGGTAAATTCGGAGGCGGATTTGTTTGAGTCATGCTGCCGTATCTTCGGCTAATTGTCGATAATAGTTTTCCTCATATTCCAGTGGCGGGATATCACCGATTGAACTCAGCAGTCTTCTATTGTTGAACCA
>NZ_JBLBUE010000160.1:0-7841 GCF_047290655.1 Alteromonas sp. AMM-1
GTTACCTGTAGAGTGCGAAATGGCTCTGTATGACTGAGAGCCCAGCCCAACATTGTGAGCAGTTGCTGCAAAAAAGGTTGTAGTGCTAAAAACTACAATGTATAGCAAAGGGGCTCTGCGTTGTTCAATAGCGCGGAAAGACAGGGCGCCGAGCAGTACCGACAAGGCAATCCCCATTCCAATTACCCACATGTCAATGGCGAAGCTTTGGTTATTCATCCACACAACTACCGGCCAGTGCCAAAGGTAAATGGAATATGACCACCGACCGGTGAATGTAAATATCGCAGTGTTATACAGTGATACCTGGTTACTGGCGTTGGCAATCAAAAACAAATAGGCCCCCAGAATTGGCAGTATACTGGGCCATGCTGGCCAGGCCATTTCCGATGAAACCCAGATGGCTGAAAGCAGCATAAATGACAGACCAAGCAAAGATATGGCCTTTTTATTAGTCGCTGACAAGGCGACGGGAAATAAAAAGGCAATGCCACCCACCATCATCTGCCATGCACGGGTAGGCAAAGAAAAGTAAGCCGGATCCGGCCAGATATTGCTGGCGTAAACCGACGCGGCGAAACTTGCTATTGCACCAACAATAACGAGTAATTTTGTCCAGCGTAAGCCAACGATTCTGGTTAATGCTAACAGGATAATGGGGTAAACAATATAAAACTGCCATTCAACAGACAATGACCAGGTGTGCAACAGCCAGTTTTGATGTGAACTGGCAGAAAAATAACCTGCTTCCTGCCAATAGACGACGTTTGAATAAAATAAAAGTGATGAAAAAGCGTGCTTAAGCAGGTTTATAAACTCTACGTCGTATAAATAAAACCAGGCATACAAGAGTACGCACAAAACCATGAATGCAAGGGCGGGAATAATGCGTTTTGCGCGAGCAAGATAAAACGAAATGAGCGAAAATGTGTTCGCCTGGATTTGGCTGAAAATGATCCCGGTCATCAGGTAGCCGGATATCGCAAAAAAAATATCCACTCCCACAAACCCGCCGGGTAATAATGTGTTAGAAAAATGGAATACCACCACCAGTATTACTGCAATGGCACGTAAAAAGTTAATGTCACTTCGAAAGCCGATAGCCTGCATGACCAAATCCTCGCTGAATGGCTTTTAACCCGGTTTGCGCACGCAAAAGGCTAAGATAATCCGCATACTAGGCAAATTGCTCCGCTTTGGGAAGGGGACGCGAATTTTGTTTGTATCTGAGGGCGGCTGCTTGTGAATTTACTGTTGCAGAGTACCCTTTTTACTGTACCCTAATACGATTCGGGTTGAGCAATACGCATTTACGCACATTTAACACAGCAGAACAGGTTGTATGCAGGCAATCAAACAAAAATACTGGCAATTTGAGTCTTGGCTTGCGGAAAAAAAAGTGCGTTTTCTACCTTTGCGACCGTCGCGACAAAAGCACGCCTTAGCTGCGCCTTTAACAGTAAACCTGACATCATATCCCCCCCGGTTTGATACGCTGCTTTATACATTAAAAACACTTATCAACCAAAGTGTACGGCCTGATGCACTTGTGCTTTGGGTGGCTGAACAAGACGCAGGTTTATTGCCTGCCGAGATTACTGCTTTACCGCAACGCATCGATTTTTTTGAAATTAAAACTTGCAGTGATACTCGTTCATACAAAAAGCTGGTGCCAGCGCTAAAGGCCTCACCAGAGCATATTCTGGTTACGGCAGATGATGATGTAAATTATCCTCGGGATTGGCTGGCCATACTGGTTAACGATTATCTTCGCATGCCTGGCATTATCGCTTATCGGGCACATCAACCCGCGATCCAGCAATACGATATTGCGCCTTATTCGTCATGGAAGATGAATGTTCGGTATACAGCCGGCGTGTTATTTCCAACGGGTATTGGTGGCGTGTTGTATCCTCCTGGTTGCTTTTTACCTGAAGTTACCGACGAGTCCCTTTTTATGTCACTGGCGCCCACTGCGGATGATGTGTGGTTTTTCTTTTGCGCCCGACTCAATGGCTGGCACGCCAGACTGGCCAGTCAGACGTTTAATATTGTGAATTGGCGTTCGACACATGACTCCGGGTTGGCTAAAGACAATGTACAGAGTGGCCAGAACGATGTTTGTATCCGCAATGTGGTGAATCATTTTGGGTTGGATAACGTGATGGCGCACTTGCAATAAGGTTGAGAAACAGTGAAGTTATATTTGCACATTGGCAGTCACAAAGCAGGGTCTACTTCAATACAGGCTTTTTTGGAGGACAACCAGGCTGCGCTTGGTCGTCAAGGGTATCTGATAGATGAAAATCTGACTTTTTTGGATCACTGGCAACTTGCTGCATGGGCGGGGTATCCCGAAAACGCGGACTACTTTATTTATACTCTCCGTGCTTTTCACGATAATGCGTTGAAAACCTTTATTCAAAAATTTGAAACTGACTTTGTGAACAAGCTGGAACAAGCTAAAAAGAGCGAACAGTTTCACAGCATGGTTATTTCTTCCGAATCACTCTATTCACAGTGCCTGAACGCACAATCGGTAGAGCGTCTGGCTGCATTATTAAAACCGCATTTTTCCTCAGTTTCAGTATTGTTTTATTATCGCGATCAAGTGGCGATGGCAAAGAGCGTGTATTCGCAGTTAATTCACGGTCCTGCTTTGGGGAAATTGTCGTATCCGGATTTTGTGAATACTGTTCAACCGGAGTCCGAATTTGACTATGCATTTCAATTGGAAAAATGGGCAAAGTATTTTGGCGAAAACAATATTCATATTGCTGAAATAGGCCGTAAGCCTGGTGCCCTGCAAGGTGAACAACTTATTCATCACTTTGTCTCCAGTGTAGGGTTGCCGTATTCGTCAGAGGCGTTTACCGTAAGAGATAAGGTGTCAAACCGTTCTTCAGATTATAACAATATACGATTAATCAGACGGTTAAATCAGTTGTGTTCGAATAAACTGGTCACTTTAAGTTATAACAATATTGTATTGCGTGGCATGCGTTGGTTAATAAAGCAGTTGCCGTTAAAAGGAAAGTACCCTCAATATTTTGATGAACAGATGGCAGCGAGATTCAAGCTGGGGAACGAGCAAATGAACGCCAAATATGGGGTAAAAAGTGGCTAGCCGAAATGGCATGCCGATTACCGTAAAGGCCGAGTGATCTGTTCTGGTCACAAGCTACCAGAATGTGCAAAATACGCACAAGGATGCTCAGAAGGAAGTGAGGACGTGCTGAAGAAAATAGAGGTGAGTGTGGTGAAACACAATGGTTAAGTTAGCCCTATATTTATCGCTGATAGCCAGCTTTTTAATGCTATTCAGGGCTCCCTGGATTGCAGCGCTGGTGTATTCTATTGTGTCTGTTATGCAGCCCCAGTACATCTGGTTCTGGGCATTTGAAGACTTCTCTGTATTTAAGTTTTCAGCGGTGATCACCATTGTGGCCTGGATGTGGCATGCTGTTCAGGGAAATATTCACTGGGAAGTGTATAAGTCGGGTCAGTTTAAAGGTGTGGTGTTACTGGCCATAATATTTCATCTATCGAATGCATTAACGCCATTTGAAAGCTATTTTTCACTGGTTAGTGGTGATTTGGTTGTGAGTACTTTCACCACTATCACGATTATGTACTTCATTGTTCTGCCGCTAATTAATCAGGAAACTACCATCAAGTTTTTTGGTTTCATGTATATTTTCGTTACGGTGTACTACGCCTATTGGGCAAACGATCATTATTTGAGTGCCAACTGGTCGCAATTTAATCAGGGGCGGCTGATGGGGCCCGCGTTGAGTCCTTATACCGACGGTAACGTTACCTCTATTGTTCTAACCAGTGGGTTGGGATTCGTTATGTTTGGCGCCCGCTATTTTCCGAATAAATGGCTTAAATATGGCCTGTTATTTACCATTCCATTTATTTGGCATGCGCTAATTCTGTTTGCTTCACGAGGTGCTTTATTAAGTGCAGCTGCGGTAACGTTGTTTTTTGCAATGCAGGTTAAGTCGAAAAGTCTCAATGTTCTGATGGGCGTCGGTTTTGTGGCAATGCTGGTTTATCAGGGAGGAATGCTAACCCAGCGCACTACCAATACGGTAGAGCAGGCGCAAACGGAATCAGAAGATAAGCCCCTGAACCCCAGACTGGTATCCTGGTCAGTGGGGATTGATATCGTACAGGAATATCCATTGCTGGGTGCTGGTCCTCAGCGGTTTCAGTACGCTTCACGATTACTGTTTCCCGGAAAGTCGCCTCACGTTGCGCATAACACGTTTCTTAACTTTGCGGCCAATACCGGGATATTTGCGGGTATTATTTACCTGACATTTTTCTGGGTATCGTGGAAACAATTTAAGTTTGTGCGGAAGCGCGTTAAACCTAATTCCACATTCGATTACATTAATATGTCGTGCATGGCGGGATTAATCGGGTATTTCACCGGCGCGCTGTTTTTGGATCTGATCATCTTTGAGCCGTTTTACTTTCTATTGCTGTTGATTACTGCCAATTATTATCTGGCTAAACGATCGACCAGTGAAGATATCTTACAGCAGGAACCAGAGCCACCCAAACGCATGCCCGGGCGTGCACACAGACCGGGGAATGTGGTCGCATGAACAACGAAAACTATAATATCGTGATGTTTGCTTACAACGAGCAAAATAATATTGAGGCATCCATCACCAGTATTTTTAATAACGTTAACGAGCAGTTACATAGCTTTTATTTGATCGCTAATGGTTGCACCGATGAGACGGTTGCAATTGCCAATGCGGTAAAAGACAAGTTGGGCTTTAACCGTCTTAAGGTGATCGAAATCGCATTGGGCGACAAATGTAATGCCTGGAACACTTATGTTCACGAGCTTGCCGATAGTGTAGGAGTCCATTTTTTTACCGATGCAGACGTTCAGTTTTCGGAACATTGCTTCGAGAAAATGGCTGGCAAGCTTGCAGACAGTGATGAGCAAACCGTAGTCATTGCAGGTATGCCTTTGTCAGGCAGAAATATAGATTTCTATCGCAGCCTGGTAATTGAGCGGGCCTGTTTCTTCGGTAATTTATACGGTATGAAGCATGCTTTCATTGAACGAATCAGGGAGACACCTTTTCGTTTGCCAATTGGTCTGAATTGGATCGACTCTTTTTTAACGAAAGCAGCTAATACTGATTTGCGATTTACCAATTTTAATCTGCCTAATCGCACCACCTGGATTGAAGGGGTGGGGTATGATTTTGAAAAATTGTCGATTTTCAAGCGCAGCGATATTAACTTATATATCAACAGGATTGCCCGTTATGAGCTGGGTAAGATTCAGGAAGTATTCCTGGACGCTCTGCCTTGCGAACGGTGGCCAGCGGATATGATGGATATCAACCGTAAAATAGACAACGACTTTGATAACCTGACTTCGCAACTGGGTTTCGTTAAGAAGCGTCTGGTTCGCAAGCGTCTTACCAAAATACTGGCAAACGCAAATCGGTAACGTACCGCTAATTATTTTATGAATAACAATAACCCGTTTGACATGGTTACCCGGTAACCGGCTTAGAAGGACCCATCATGCTCACTGCTCGCTCGGGCATCATTGCAATTTTATTGTCTGTGTTAACGCAATTATCCAGAAGATTAATTGGAATAGTCAGCTTGGTCATTCTGGCGCGTATTCTCACGCCAGAAGATTATGGTTTGGTTGCTATTGCGTTGATATTTTTGAATTTTATTGTTGTGATCTCAAATACCGGAGGTGTGAGTTACCTGCTTAGCCGGGAGACATTAACGGAAGAGCATGTGATGACTAACTGGTCGCTAAACCTGATGCTAAAAGGCGGGTTAGCGGTGCTAATGGCATTGTCCAGTTATCCAATTTCGTTGTTTTACGATGATGCCAGACTGATGCCTATCATTCTGGTGTTGAGTCTGCATCTGGCTATTGGTTTATTTAATAGTCCGGGTATGGTTTTTAAATTAAAAAACCAAGAACTTGGCGCTATAACCAAGTGGCAGATCTCTTCGCGGGTTATCACAACGGGTATCACAATTAGTATTGCGGTGATTTTTGAAACCTACTGGGCATTAGTAATTGGTCAGCTATTGGCTACCATTAGCGAGTTTTTTGCCAGTTATATTATTGCGCCCATGAAACCGCGATTCACCTTGAAGAACTTTCAGCCACAGTGGGAATTTTCTAAATGGGTATTGCCTCAGTCCATCATTAATTTTTTCCGCAGCCAGATTGACGCCATGTTTGTGAGTATCACCTTTGAAAAAGCGACCATCGGTGCGTATACCTCGATGCGGTACTATGCAGATTTACCTACTTCTACTTTCATCACCCCGCTAGGGGGACCGCTATTAACCCAATTTTCTCAATTTAAAAACAACCGATCCTATTTCCAGCAGCAGTTACAGGTTGTGTTGTTCTATATGTCCTTAATCACTGCCCCAGTCATTTATTTGATGTATGTGCATTCATATTTCGTTGTGGATTTGATTCTGGGAGAAAAGTGGGTCCAGTATTCAGAATTATTGGGCATATTTGCATTCTTCATTATTGTTGCCACATTGAACAACATATTGAGTCAGGTAGTGATGTTGCGGGATCGTACTAAATTACTCCTCGGATATTCTATTTATTCTACGCTGGTACAGTGTATTTTGTTTGTGTCGATAGATTTTTCCAGTGTGTATGAACTTGCTGAATATAAAATTGCATTAGATGTGATCTCGGTATGCTTATTTTTTATTGTGGTAATTGGCGCCTTTGTAGGCAAACATGCCTTTGGGTCGCTCTTGTCACCGGTATTGCCAGCAATTGTGTTTATTTACTGCAGTGGTTATGTGGCCTTCCTGGCGGTGCCTACAGTGACATCGGTTTGGCAGCTTGTTGCTCATTGCGCGATAACGGTGGGGTTGTTTAGCATCTTCCAACTGGTATTGATGTTGTCTCTTAAACAGGTACATTGTTATCGCTACACTATCAGGCTAATTCAGCCGATTTGGCGTAAGTGTACCGCGCGATTTATATCGTAATGGACGATATTTTATATGGCCGTACCTGCATGAAGAAATACACACAAAACGTCATACGTATAAGTGCAAACAAGGGGAATAGGCAGTGCTTAAAGCGGGCAATCTGATAGTAAAAAGTGGGATGATCCTCACTATGCTTGTGGGCTTTGTGCTCATCACTATCAATTTGTATGGGTTGAACCGAGAGATTCGACCCCAGGGCCTTACTCCTGAAGTATTGCGCTTTGGCGAGCAGGATTTAACGCTCTCTCCACTTGAACTAAAACAAGCCATAGTGCGTCTGCCTGCAGAAACAGACGAAGCGTATGCCCGCCGTCTCACATTGGCGTTGGCCGGGGGAATCGCTCATGTTGAATGGCTCTTATACGACCCGGATACATTTCACCAGCGCGTACCGGTTTGGGAGAACTACATTCTGTATCTGATGGGGGTACTTACGGGTATTCCGGAATACGAACGTTATCACTTCAGCGATCCATACCGCAGTTTAGCCAGAGGCATAGGGATTTGTGGTGATGCGTCAATGACGCTGTCGGGATTACTCGATGAACAAGGGATAGCCAATACTATTATTACGGTACCAGGCCACGTTATGGTAGAAGCGCAATTGCCAGAGAAAACGCTGCTACTTGATGCCGATTTTGGTGTAGTGCTTGAACATGGCGTGGCATATTATCAGCAGCAACCTGAAGCACTCGCATTGGCGTATCAGTCGCAATTAGGGCGTGTAAACGACGGTGAACTCATGATTGCCAACGAATTAAAAAATGTGGGTTACCAGGTCTGGAATGGTACATCGCATTTCA
>NZ_JBLBUE010000161.1:0-7783 GCF_047290655.1 Alteromonas sp. AMM-1
AGAGCCTTTTTCCATTCGGCAATTTGTTGTTCATAGTGCTTTTCTCGCTCCTCTTTTATCTGATCCAACAACACAGTGGCCCCTTTAGAGCCTTCCTGCACATGAGAACCTGAGACCAAAGGAATAACCAGTGATGGCGGAATAACTTCCAGGTTGCGACCAATTAATTGTTCGCTTTCAGGCTGATTCACTGCGGGAATATCAAAATCGTTACTAAATTCTGGTGAATCCAGGTCTGCGGGTACCTGCAGGTGGGTGCGCTCAGCGGCTTTTACGTAAGCGTAGCTTCCGGACGCGGTCACGCGTTCCTGTTGTGAAGCACAAGCAGTCAGAACAAGGCTGGCAATACTGCTCACCAGAGCCAGTTTTTTATTCATAATTATCTCTTATTCAGAAATGATGGCGTATTCAACTAATAACTCTTCGATGCTTTTTTGGCTCGTAAGTTCCGGTAAAACCATCGGTAATCGCAAAAACGGGCTTTTCATCATGCCCATTTTGAACAATGCCCATTTTGGCATCACTGGATTCGGCTCAATAAACAATGCGGAATGCAGTTTTTCAATACTGGCATTAATGGCGTTACAACGCGCGTAATCACCTGCCAAAGCTGCTTCGCACATCTGCGCGATGGCTTTAGGCACAATATTCGCTGTTACTGAAATAACACCGTGACCGCCTTCACATAAAAATTCTGCTGACGTACCGTCATCGCCACTTAATAAAACAAAGTCTTTATCTACCAGAGCCTGAGTGGCTTTCAAGCGTTCAATACTGCCGGTAGCGTCTTTTAAACCAACGATATTTTTATGCTTTGCCAGTTCCGCTACGGTTTCGGGTAACATGTCGGCTACAGTGCGCCCTGGCACGTTGTACAAAATAACCGGGATATCGGTTGCATCGGCGATCGCGTTAAAATGCGCAATCATGCCTTTTTGCTGTGGTTTATTGTAATAAGGTACCACACTTAAAAAACCATCTATGCCCAAGCCGGCCATTTGCTCACTCAGGAATATGGCTTCGTCAGTGGAGTTGGCGCCACTCCCGGCAATAACTTTGGTTCTGCCAGCAGCAGCGGCTACCGTTTGTTTCACTACTTCAATATGTTCATCAAATGGCAGAGTAGCGGATTCACCTGTGGTGCCCACAGATACAATACCATGTGTGCCCGCCTGGATATGAAACTCAACCAGTGCATGTAACGCCTCGTAATCGATCTTGCCGTTGTCATGCATCGGTGTAACTAGTGCAACGTAACTACCGGTAAACATAATCTCTCCACTTTTTTCGAGCGCACATGGTAATTGTCACACCGCATAAAAACAAGCATTTGCCGCATTTCAATAGCCATTATTGCGCTAATTTATCCGTTCCCCGGCTATTCTGGTTTTTACACCTAGCTATGTGATGAATATCTATCGTTTTTTATCCTTCAGGGGGCTGTTCGACTTTACCGGGTACTATGATAGAATCTGCGCCCCATAGAGTGAGTCGGGTTTATGAAACAACAATTAATCGCCGTGATATTAGGGACTGATCAGGCCGGTATCCTGAGTGATATTGCTACCCTGGTCAGCGAATCTGAATGCAATATTCTGGACAGCCGTCATGCCATTTACGGGCAGGAGTTTTCTTTGACCATGATCATTGAAGGTTCGCACACGGCGATAACCCGGGTCGAATTAAGTATCCCTGAGCTGTGTCAGCGACGTGATCTGCTGTCTATCCTGAAACGTACTCGTGAACACACCAAACAAAATCTGACCCATTTATACGATGTGGAATTCAATGGTGTGGATAATCCGGGACAGATACTGGCCGTTACGCGATTCTTTGCCGACCAGCACGTGGCCATCAGTGCGTTCAGGCAAACTACCGCAGTAGATGAAAGCACCGGACACAAAATGATGCGCTTCAAGCTGGTTGTTAATATTCCCGACGACGTGCATTTAGCTGAGTTCCAGTATCGTCTGGAGCTGTTGTGTAAGGTGTTACACCTCACTGGCAAAATAGTAGATAAACACAAAGGATAAACCATGAAAACTCTTGTTGCGGGTAATCCCGCACCAGCATTTACACTTCCAGACCAAAACGGTGACAGCGTATCTTTGGCGTCATTTGCAGGTAAAAAAGTATTGGTTTACTTCTACCCTAAAGCCATGACTCCCGGTTGTACCGTGCAAGCCCAAGGATTGCGGGATATTCAGCAAGAACTGAAACAACACAATGTAGAAGTACTTGGTGTCAGCCCTGATCCAGTAAAACGTCTGCCTAAGTTTATCGAAAAAGAACAACTCAACTTTACCTTGTTGTCTGACGAAGACCATGCTGTTGCAGATGCATTCGGCGTGTGGGGCCCGAAGAAATTCATGGGCAGGGAGTTTGACGGTCTCCACCGCGTTAGTTTCTTAATTGATGAAACGGGTAAAATTGAGCAGGTGTTTGACACGTTTAAGACCAAAGATCACCACCTGGTGATCTTGAAATACTTAAACGCCTGATTACCCTCTGGCAGCGCTAAAAAGCCGGTTTTTACCGGTTTTTTAATGTCTGTAAATCCACGCCGTAATTTGTTTCATGGTAATCGCTGTTAAACTCAGCTGATAACGCAAGGGCCTGTCTGAACGTATCTTTTGCGCCGGCAACGTCACCTTTCAAATGAAAAACATACGCCAGGCTATCGAACGCCTGGGGTGCAGTAGGGTAAAAATGCTGCAGAAATCCAATGATGTCTGTTGCAGCGTCAAATTGACCGGCTCGGGCAAGAGACAATCCCGCTTCGTTAATCGCTCGCCCCATAAACCCGGAATAACCCCGATTTTTGTATAGTTCTGCAAACCTCAGTGTAAACTCGGCGGGCTTCAACGCAAGGTACTGTTGATAAACGAAGTGTTTTGCAGGTAACTGAAATGCGGCAACGGGTTTATGTTGAATGAACGACACCATACGGTTGGAAATGTGTTCAGCCACCAATTCGTCGCTGTTCGCCAATACAATAATGATAAGTTGCCAATCGCGAAGTACTTCAACCGCCGCACTCACACCTGTACCACCGCCATAGGCACCATAGTGCGCTGCATCGGAAAAATACCACTTAAACGACCCACTGGATCGGTTTACTAACTGGTCGGTAAAAAATACAGCCTGAAAAAAGCGGTAAACGTCGGAGGCCGTTGCTTCTATACCACCGTCAGGCCCTGAGACCTCTCTGAAATCGGTAGGCTCCAGGGATTGCTCCAGAGAAAATACATAGCGCTCAGACTGGCACGTATCCCCTTCTCTCCTTTGCAACGACGTATGCGTTGCCCCTATTACCGAGAAGATATTCTCATCCAATTGCGTTTTAAACGACTTACCAGTCAATTTTTCGAGTATCGCCCCTAACAGGATGTAACCATAATTGGAATAACGGTAATCGGTTCCTGGCTCAAATAACAATGGCTCGCCCTTGAGCAGGTCAACCTTCTTTTCCAGCGTATCGAATTGCAAAGGATTATTCATGTACTCGGGAACAAAAATGTCTCTAAAGCCCGCCTTATGCTTTAGTAAATGCGCAATGGTGACTTTTCCTGCAATATCAGCGGCTATGTTTAGTCCTGATTCGGCAATGGTGGTGTCCAGCGACAACGCGCCCGCCTCTATTTGCTGTAAAACCAGCACCGCTGTGTAGATCTTTGCTATCGACCCCAGATTGAAACGTGTGCACGACTCATTTGCCCGTAGTTTATCAAAATTAGCGTAACCGTAAGATTGCTCAAAAAGGGGAAGATTATCGGCTGCTATAAGCACATTACCTGTAAACCAACCACTTTTTACATATTCATCGGCAACAGCACTGCTTTGTAATGCCCGTTGTTTAAACGCAGGATCAGAGGATGATTGGTTAGCCGTTTCAAGTGCTGTTGTTTTATGGCTGAATACAATCAGAAGCAGAAAACCGTATGCACAAGGCCAAAATGATTTCATTTTATCGTTCCTTCGATACCTAAATATGGCTTACATAAGGCTTAACCAAAGGTTAACTGTACTGCTTAACAAACTCGCCTAATTGCGTTTCGTAACGTTTCCACTTTTTAACCGCATTAGTGTTAATGGGCTGGCGTACCTGCCACAAACTGGGCGTTTCAACATGATTCGCTGCACCGCGGATTTCGTCAGCTGAAGGCAACTGTCTGCCTAAAAACTGGCCGATAATGTCTACCTGTGCCTGATAATCACTCACCAGAACCTGATAAGACACATTCAGCACATCATCCTTAAATAAGGCAGACCAATGCGTCATTAAGCGCTGATACTGCTCAAACACAAAAAAGATATCTTTCAGGTCGTTTGTATAAGCAAAATATTGCGAGAACGTCTCAAAGAATACTGACACCGCCACATCCAACGGATCACGCTGCATATTAATGATCTTCGCCTTCGGGAACATCAGCTTGATCAGGCCTACATGGAAAAAATTCGTCGGTACTTTGTTTACGATCAGCTTTCCCGAAAAATTGGCAAACTGCGCAAAATAATCGTTGTAAGCATTACAAGCAGCAGTCCAGTCTATAGGAGCGCCCTGAATTAAAGATTGCGTATACGCCCCACCTTCACGGGTAAATCCCAGTGCATATTCCAATGCTGGCGTTTCGCCACCTGCGTAGTAGTCGTCCACTATAGACAGAATTTGTTCAGCCAGTGTGGTACCCGAACGGGGCATGCCAACAATAAACACATGCTCCTGAGTGTTGTCCGACTGGATTGCCTCTACCCGCGGTGCAGTGAAAGCCTCAATAATGTGGTCAACCTGTTGTTGAAATACCGTTGCGTCAAATTTGGCCACATTCTTATTGAACTGATTGCCCTTTTCAGCGTGTTCCCAGGCCTGGCTATAATCGCCTTGGTCGGAATACGCTTTGCCTAATGCCAGGTGAATACGCGCTTTGGCTTCATCGTCACCACCCTGTACCAGCGCGTCGAGCAAAGCGGTAAGTGTCTCGTCAGATACCCGTCCACATTTAGCAATGCGAGCAGCGGCGTAACTGTTGCCCGGCTCTTTTGCAAGTACAAGATGAAAATCGCGTATGGCGGAGTCAAAATCGCCTTGCATTGAGGCAATGTTTGCCCTTGTATGCATCAGGTAAGGACTTCCTTCTACCACATCGTTAGACTGCGCTAACCAGGCTTGCGCATCGGCAAGTGCCCGGGCATCAATAGCACAATGGCAACGTGCGGCCAGCACTTCCGCATCCCCTTTCAGGTTGTCTGCAACATTAGATGACAACCTCAAACCGGCTTTAAAGCGATTGTGCTGGATGAACATTCTGATAAGGTGCAAGAACTGTTGCTTATCGATGATTTGTTCAGGATGGGCTAGCAGCGTATCAATATATTTTTCAGCGCTCGCGTATTGCTTCTTATTCAATGCGAAGCCAATAAGGTGAGTTAACACCACAGTGTTAGTTGGGTATTGCGTGATGAGCTGTAGTAATAGTTGCTCTGCCTGTTGCGGCTGGCCTGTCGTTAGCCATTGATGCACCTGAGCTAGCGCCTGTTGAAGGCCTGGTGTATTCATATTGTTATTTTATCCAAGTTGATCTGCCTGCCGCTTCTGGAGGTCGGATGGCAACGGCCGTATAAGGCTTATTTTGTCTGCAGGGTCGGCTGTAATGTATTTGGTTGATATACCGCTCATTACATACGTGTCACGCGGGTAAAAATAACAGGATGACCATGCGGTTGCAACCACGCCTGGTAAGGACGCCTGGTAAGGACGCTTGCTATGGGCGCAGGTTACCCCAACCCACCTAATTCTAACGTATAGAATTCATCGTTTATCGGAATCTGCTTGATGATCTGAATGACTTAACCGCTATTATAAACAACATACTAACCTGGAGCCTGACAACATGTGTGATGAACGAACAGAACGCGATGCGGCACACTATATAAACGAACACGGAAAAATTAACCGCAGACAATTTACTACCCTACTTGCAATGGGCGCGTTAGGTTCGGCGTTCCCACAATTTGCAATCGGCGATACATCTGTTATCCGCCAGCAAGTTCAGGTG
Organism: Alteromonas sp. AMM-1; assembly: GCF_047290655.1. Lineage (NCBI taxonomy): Bacteria > Pseudomonadati > Pseudomonadota > Gammaproteobacteria > Alteromonadales > Alteromonadaceae > Alteromonas > Alteromonas sp. AMM-1. The sequence goes on from NZ_JBLBUE010000161.1 coordinate 6,057, forward strand.
AACACACCCGACGGTAAAGCCGACTGCTTACTGGTAAGCCCTGCTGCGGGCAAACACCCTGCGGTAATTATGTGGCCTGATATAAAAGGTCGTCGCGACGCATTTGACGCCATGGGCAGTCGATTGGCAGCCGAAGGGTATGCCGTGCTGGTGGTAAACCCGTTTTACCGTGATGTACAAGGTGCGGCACTGCCGGATGGTATTGAGTTTCCAGCGCCGGAAGCCCGGGCTATTCTGAATCCCATGCGGGCAAAACTGGTAAAAGATGCGGTAGTAAGCGACGCTCGGGCGTTTTTCAGTTTTATGGACAGCCAAGCCGCTGTTGATTCAACTAAACCCGGAGCAGTAATGGGATATTGTATGAGTGGTGCGTTTACTATGTTTGCCGCGGCGGCTATGCCGGATCGCATTGGCGCTATTGCGAGTTATCACGGCGGCGGACTGGCTACCGATAAAGACGACAGCCCGCATTTAACCGTTGAAGCATCAAACGCCGTTGCATTGCATGCCATTGCGGAAAACGATAACGAACGCTCGCCAGATATGAAACCCTTGCTTATCCAAGCCTATGAACAAGCAGGTTTGAGTGCTGACATAGCGGTGTATCCAGGCACGTTACACGGTTGGACACCACCTGATTCAACGGTGTATAACGAGGTTCAGGCAGAACTTGCCTGGTCTAAAACCCTTACCATGTTTCGCAAAGCCTTGATTTAATGAAGAATTGATTCACTCACATGCCATCAAACCGATGGCATGTGAGACAAAATAGTTCAGGGATCAGGGTTCTGCTGGCACTTCCGGTGAACTTGACCAGGCAGAAATCACTGCTTTTACCAGCGTTGCCAACGGGATCGCAAAAAATACCCCCCAAAAGCCCCACAAGCCGCCAAAAAACAATACCGCCACTATGATGTACAAGGGGTGTAAACTCACGGCTTCAGAAAACAGTATAGGTACCAGCAAATTACCATCTAACGCCTGAATAATGCCGTACGCAACCATCAGATACCAGAACTCAGGTGTAATACCCCACTGGAACATCGCAACCACAGCGACCGGAATAGTCACAACGGCGGCGCCGATATACGGAATTAATACCGATAAGCCAACCAGTACACCAAGCAATAACGAGTACCGCAAATCCATAATGGCAAACGTTACACACGACACGGCACCAACAATAATAATTTCGATAACCTTGCCACGAATATAGTTGGCAATTTGCACATTCATCTCGTTGCCAACCTGTGTTATTAACCTGCGTTCCCGTGGCAATAAGCGGGAAATACTCTCGGTGAAGTACGGCTTGTCTTTCAACATGAAAAACACCATCAGCGGCACTAAAATAAGGTATATGAGTAGAGCCGCAACACTGGCAATGGAACTAAATGACGCTGACAGCGCTTCCTGTCCAAAATCCACCAGGTGCTGGTTTGCACCTTCCATCATCTCGTATATTTGTGAAAACTGAACGTACTCAGGGTATTTGTCGGGCAGCGTCAGTAACCAGTCCTGGGCTTTCTGCCAGATGTTAGGCAACTCCTGAACCAGGCTCATGCTCTGCTTGGTTACCACGGGCACCAGGCCAATCAGCAATAAAACCATCACAGACACAAAGCAAAGCAGTACCAGACTGCACGATAACGTGCGCTTCATGCCAATGCGGGTTAACTGTGATACCGGCCAATCGAGCAAGTAAGCAATAATGGCGGCAACAATAACCG
>NZ_JBLBUE010000162.1:0-7699 GCF_047290655.1 Alteromonas sp. AMM-1
ACTATCTCGTGAGAAAGCTAAGCGAGCTGAATCTTGGATTAAGCTTGAAGAAGCCTACGAAAATACTGAAACAGTTATCGGTGTTATCACTAGCAAAGTTAAAGGTGGTTTCACAGTTGACGTAATGAGTATTCGTGCGTTCCTACCTGGTTCTCTTATCGACGTACGTCCTATCCGTGACACAAGTCACTTAGAAGGCGTAGATTTAGAATTTAAAGTCATCAAGCTTGATCAGAAGCGTAACAACGTCGTTGTTTCACGTCGTAGCGTTATCGAGAGTGAAAACTCACAAGAGCGTGATGAAATCCTTGAGAACATGCAAGAAGGTATGGAAATTAAGGGTATCGTTAAGAACCTAACTGACTACGGTGCATTCGTTGATTTAGGCGGTGTAGATGGTCTGTTACACATCACTGATATGGCGTGGAAGCGTGTTAAGCATCCTTCAGACGTTGTACAGGTTGGTGATGAGATTAACGTTAAAGTATTGAAGTTCGACCGTGATCGCACTCGTGTATCACTCGGTATGAAGCAGATGGGTGAAGATCCATGGTTAGAAATTGCTAACCGTCATCCAGAAGGCAGCCGTCTATCAGGTCGCGTAACTAACCTAACAGACTACGGTTGTTTCGTTGAGATTCAAGAAGGTGTTGAAGGTCTGGTTCACGTTTCTGAAATGGATTGGACTAACAAGAACATCCACCCATCTAAGGTTGTTAACCTGGGCGACACAGTAACTGTTATGGTTCTGGAAATCGACGAAGAGCGTGGTCGTATTTCTCTGGGTCTGAAGCAGTGCATCGACAACCCATGGGAAACCTTCGCTAAGTCACACGAAAAAGGTGACAAAGTGTCTGGTAAGATCAAGTCAATCACTGACTTCGGTATCTTCATCGGCCTTGACGGCGGCATCGATGGTTTGGTTCACCTGTCTGACATTTCTTGGAACAAGACTGGCGAAGAAGCCGTTCGCGACTTCAAGAAAGGCGACGAAATCTCTGCAGTTGTGCTGCAAGTCGACCCAGAGCGTGAGCGTATTTCTCTAGGCGTTAAGCAAATCGAAGAAGATCCTTTCAACAAGTATCTGACAGATACTAAGAAAGGTGCTATCGTTGTTGGTACAGTTACCGCAGTTGATGCGAAAGGTGTTACTGTTAACCTGGCAGAAGAAGTGGAAGGCTACATTCGTGTTGCAGACTTGTCTCGTGACCGCGTAGAAGACGCTTCTGAAGAAGTGAACGTTGGCGACTCTATCGAAGCTAAGTTCATCGGTGTTGACCGTAAGAACCGTATCGTTAACCTGTCTGTTAAAGCAAAAGACCAGGCTGACGAGAAAGAAGCTATCGATAAAGTAAATCAGCAGGAAGAAGCTGGTTTTGCTAACGCAATGGCTGAAGCCTTTAAAGCGGCAAAAGGCGAGTAATCTCCTTTTGTAGCATCTGACGCACAGTGTATAAGCGCTGTGCGTTTACTGATGTAGCTGTTTAATATCGACGATGACAAAGAGGTTACCATGACCAAGTCTGAACTAATTGAGCGGCTCGCTGATCAGGCACGCCATATCCCGGCCAAAGATCTTGAATCTGCTATCAAAGAAATGTTGGAACAAATGGCGCAAACTCTGCAAAAGGGTGATCGCATTGAAATCCGCGGATTTGGTAGTTTTTCATTGCATTTCCGGGCACCACGTGTCGGTCGTAATCCTAAGACTGGCGAAACGGTGGAGCTGGACGGTAAATACGTTCCTCACTTCAAGCCTGGTAAAGAGCTACGTGACCGGGTAAACGAGTCAATAGCCTGATTTAAATAAAAAAAGCACTTTTAAAGGTGCTTTTTTTGTATATCAATACTGTAACAGGGTAAGCATTTTGCTATCCTGCATTTATTGTTTCTTGTTGGGAATGCTTTCTTGAAAGGCTTAGTGTTTTTTGTTTGTATCGTCATATTGCTGGTTCTGGCTGTTGCAATTGGTTCACAGAATAACGCAGTAATCTCGGTTAACTATTTAATAGCCAAATCAGAAATAACCATTGCCACTCTCATCGCCGTCGCGGTAGCGGTAGGTGTTGTGGTAGGTGTGTTAGCGGTTTTGAGTAGTTGGCTGGCGTTACGCGTAAAACTGATCAGACTGCAAACTAAGCTCAACCGACTTCAGAAAGAATAATCTTCATGTTAGAGCTGCTATTTTTGCTGCTTCCCGTGGCCGCCGGTTACGGATACATCATGGGGCGGAACAGCGTTAGACAAGCACAACGCAAGCAATCCAGTATACTCTCCAAGCATTACTATCGCGGCTTGAACTTTTTATTGTCTGATCAACCCGACAAAGCGGTTGATACGTTAATCAAAATGATTAACCTGAACAATGATACTGCCGAAACTCACATTGCCATGGGCAATTTTTTTCGTCATCGCGGTGAAATAGACCGTGCCATTCGGGTTCACCAAAATCTGGTGGGACGCGACGAATTACAATCCAGCCAACGAGAAAATGCGCTACGCGAATTAGGCCGGGATTATATGCAGGCTGGCTTTCTGGAGCGCGCTGAAGACACCTTTGCAAAATTATTATCCAGTGATAAGCATTTCGACTTTGCTCAGCAGCAGTTATTTTCGATTTATCAAACAACCAAAGAATGGGAACGGGCAATCGCGCTTGCTGAAAAAATGCTGCAGGACAGTGATACCGTTCGCACTAAACTCGCGCATTTTTACTGTGAGCAGGCTCAGATTGAACTGGATCACCACAATCTGGAATCGGCCTTGTCGTTGCTGCAAAAAGCAGTGAATGCCGACGAAAATGCGACCCGGCCATGGCTAATGCTAGGTCAGGTTACCTTCAACGAGGGGCGCTACAACGAGTCAATTGAATACTTGTTACAGGTTGCTCAACGCGAAGAAGACTGGTTTATTGAAGCGATACCGGTTATTCAAAACATTACGGAAAAAACACAGGACTGGGATGCATTTGAAACCTTGCTAAATGAGCACTGGGTGCAATGCGCAACCGCTTATCTGGCAATGGTCACGGTAATGGTGAAACAAAATCGCAACCAGCAGGCGGCAGACTATTTATTTGCACAATTGCAGAAAACGCCTACCATGCGTGGCTTTCATCGGTTAATGCAGTTATACAGCGACAATACAACCGACGAAGATGCCAAAGTAACCTATCAGCATCTGGCTGAACTGGTTGGTAAACAAATTCAACAACGTCCGCGGTATCGCTGCAAGAGCTGCGGATTTTCTGGACGTAAGCTTTATTGGTTATGTCCATCATGTAAAAAGTGGGGGGTTGTACACCCCATTCGTGGATTAGACGGAGAGTAGTAAACAGTGACACAAGATCCTCGCGTCATCGTAGCGCTGGACTTCGACAATGTCGAACAAGCCAACCAACTGGTCGATCAATTAACCCCTTCTGCCTGTAAGCTAAAAGTAGGCAAGGAGATGTTTACTTTGTTTGGGCCTGAATTTGTAAAATCCCTAATCACAAAAGGTTTTGACGTCTTTTTGGATCTTAAATTTCACGATATACCCAATACTGTGGCTAAAGCGTGTAAAGCAGCAGCGGAAATGGGAGTGTGGATGGTGAATGTGCATGCAAGTGGCGGCGCAGAGATGATGCGTAAGGCCAAGCTAGCCATTGAGAGTTCATCTCACCCAGAGACCAAACTCATCGCGGTTACCGTGTTAACCAGTATGGATCAGGCGCAGTTAAACGATGTAGTACCCCAGGTAACGCCCGCTGAACAAGTTGCAAAATTAGCAGCGCTTACAGCCGAAGCGGGATTAGACGGGGTAGTGTGTTCGGCCCAGGAGGCCGTGCTGCTCAGACAAACGCTTCCCGAGTCATTTCTACTGGTGACGCCAGGTATTCGACCCGCAGGTGCGGATGTGGGCGACCAAAAGCGCGTTATGACGCCGGTAGATGCAATAGAGGCTGGCGTGAGCTATCTGGTAATGGGCAGACCTATAACGCAGGCTAATGACCCATTAGCAACACTTACCGCAGTTAACAATACAATTGCTTAATATTTGCGTCGATTAATTGTGCTCTGTACTTCAACGTTAGGTATAAACATGGCAAGGGAATAAAAAAGGGGCCAATCAACATTGGCCCCTTTTTGTATCTGCTATCAGCACTAAGTGATTATCTTAATGCGTCCAAAGCCGGGGTATAAGTGATCCCCAGTTTGTCGCCAAGGGCTTCAACAACCGCTTGATAAGTTACTTTGCCTTCGTGAACATTTAAGCCATTCAACAAGTGAATGTCTTCTAACATTGCGCGTTTAGGGCCTTTGTTTGCCAATGCCAGACCAAATGGCAGCGTAGCATTGTTCAGCGCCATAGTTGACGTTCTGGCTACACCACCTGGCATGTTGGCTACACAGTAATGCACCACGTTATCAATGATGTACACAGGATCCTGGTGCGTTGTTGCTTTTGAGGTTTCAAAACAGCCGCCTTGATCAATGGCTACGTCAACCAGTACTGAACCAGGTTTCATATTCTTGATATGTTCGCGGTTTAGCAGTTTAGGTGCTGCGGCGCCGGGGATAAGCACTGCTCCAATTACCAAATCCGCGTTGGCAGAATAGTGTTCAATGGCATCAACGGTAGAGTACACCGTTTTTACCTGGCCGTTAAAAATGTCGTCCAACTGACGTAAACGCGGTAGCGAGCGGTCCAGAATGGTGACATCTGCACCCAGGCCCAGTGCCATTTTAGCAGCCTGCGTACCTACAACACCACCACCGATGATCAGCACTTTACCCGGTGCTACACCAGGCACACCACCTAATAAGGTACCGCTGCCGCCATGCGCTTTTTCAAGATAATGCGCACCTGCCTGAACTGACATACGGCCAGCGACTTCGCTCATTGGTGCCAATAGTGGCAAACCGCCATTGCGATCAGTTACGGTTTCGTAGGCAATACAGGTTGCACCTGATGCAATTAACAACTCAGTTTGTTCTGGATCAGGAGCAAGGTGCAGGTAGGTATACAGAGTCTGGCCTTTGCGTAATTGTTTACACTCAGAAGGCTGTGGCTCTTTTACTTTAATGATCATTTCTGCTTCCGCAAAAATTTGCTCAGCAGAGTTCACAATGGTTGCGCCTGCGTTTTGATACAGTTCATCTGTAAAACCAATTGCAGTGCCAGCATTGGTTTCAACCATTACCTGATGACCATGTGCAACGAACTCTTTTACAGCGGCTGGTGTTAAGCCAACGCGATACTCGTGATTTTTAATTTCTTTTGGTACGCCAACTAACATGCTTTTCCCCGTCTCAAATTGGGTTGTTCAATAAAGATGCTGAGTATAGCGAATGATTTAGAAATATATCTGCTGTAATTTATAAAGTTGCAGTGTTATATTTTGGCTAAATCCCATATCGCAAAATTAAATATGCTGGTAAAAACGCCGAAACATCTCGATCGTATTGATAGAAATATACTTTCTGTACTGCAAAAAGATGGCCGAATATCCAATGTGGAATTAGCCAAGCAAGTGGGCTTGAGTCCAAGTCCTTGTTTAGAAAGGGTTAAACGGCTAGAGTCCCAGGGGTATATTCTGGGTTATCATGCGTTACTGAATCCACAGAAGCTGGGTGCAGCAATGCTGGTGTTTGTAGAAATTACATTAACAAAAACATCCGTCGACATCTTTGCCGATTTTTCAGCTGCGGTTCAGCAACATGATGATATACAAGAGTGTCACCTGGTTTCTGGTAATTTTGACTTTCTGTTAAAAGCGCGGGTTGCAGATATGTCGAGTTATCGAAAATTGCTGGGTGATACGTTGCTTAGACTACCTGGTGTCAGTGCGTCGCGCACCTATGTGGTAATGGAAGAAGTTAAGAGTACCAATAGTCTTAGAATTAATACAAAATAGCGTAGTATTGAGAATACGCCTCAGTTGTATATTGGGCGCATACAGTAAATCAGGCGCAGATATTGCTGTAATGATTGCATTGCCAAGTGTGATATAACGTGGGCTGATTCTGATTAACCTTGTAAGCGGTGTTAATCAGTAATACATAGTTAATAGAATAATGACAGTGTGCCCAACGAGGCAAACGAACAGAGAATTTTAGGGAATATGGTGCGACTTTCTGGCGTTCAACGCATATGGGAAACAGGTATGATCATTGCCTGTGCTCTCGCGTTCTTCTTACTCCTGGCGCTTGCGTCATTCCATCCGGGGGATCCGGGCTGGAGTCAGGCAGGCTTACAACCAAATGTGCACAATTGGGTGGGGCCTACGGGTGCCTGGACCGCTGATCTGTTGTTTTTTACGTTTGGATACTTAGCCTACATCATGCCGTTTTGTAGTGCGTTTCTGGGCTGGTTTGCTTTTCATCACGTGAAAAACTGGCGTGAATTGGATTACCTTACCATAGGTTTGCGGATTATCGGCAGTCTGCTGCTGGCGTTGGGCCTGAGCGGCATTGCCAGCGTTAATTTTGACGACTTGTTTAGTTTCAGTGCCGGCGGTCTGGTTGGTGACGTTATTAGCTCAGCATTGATCCCCTATTTCAATACGCCGGGCACTATTTTGCTGCTTCTGTGTTTTTGTTGTGTTGGTTTCACGTTGATGACGGGCATTTCCTGGTTGTTAATTATTGATAAACTGGGCGAAAGCACTATTTGGGTAAGTCAAAAAGCGATTGCCGGGCCACAAAAGCTATTATCGCTAAACATGCCTGCGTTATCCTTACCGAACAAAGCGGAAAAAACGTCGCAAAAATCAGACGATTTGAACATTACCAGTCTACGCGCAGAGCCACCGGTTGATGCTGAAAAACGCGCACCGCGAATGAACGTTCGCAATGAACCTACCATGTCTATTCCGGATGAAGTGTTTGCCGACAACTTCGATGACGACATGCCACAAGATCTTCCTCCTTTCCACATAGATGATGAGGATGAAGACGCACCTGCGCCGGCTGGATCACGCACAACCGAAAAGGTGAGTTTTACCGATTTGGGCAGCGGGGCAGGGGAGAGTGTAAGCCATGCAGAACCTCAGGTTATAAAGAGTACTGCGGCATCTAAACCTGTGCAGAGCAAACCTGTAAATAAGCTCTTCTCAGAACAACAGGGAACAGATGATGCCGATATAGGCCCAATGCCTTCGTTTGATCTGTTAGAGCGGGCTGATAAGCACGAGAATCCAATTTCCCAGGAAGAACTGGACATCGTTTCACGTCTGGTAGAGGAAAAACTGGCTAACTTTAATATAGATGCGTCTGTAGTGGGCGTGTATCCGGGGCCGGTGATCACGCGTTTTGAAATCGACCTTGCTCCCGGGGTAAAGGTAAGCAAAATTACCAGTTTATCGAAAGACCTGGCCCGTGAGATGTCGGCAACATCGGTACGCGTCGTAGAGGTTATACCTGGCAAATCCGTAATTGGACTTGAATTACCGAATAAAAAGCGCGAAATGGTGCGTTTAAGTGAAGTGATCAGTGCCGATGCTTTCCAGTCTAATCCTTCTGCACTTACCATGGTGTTAGGTGCCGATATCAGCGGGAAACCTGTGGTAGTGGATCTCGCTAAGATGCCCCACTTGCTGGTTGCCGGTACCACCGGTTCGGGTAAGTCTGTGGCCGTCAATGCCATGATCCTCAGTCTCCTTTACAAGAGCACACCCGCCGACGTCCGCATGATCATGATCGATCCGAAAATGCTG